>JBPCVV010000192.1:0-4005 GCA_051010195.1 Anderseniella sp.
TTGCCGCGGTTGATCGGCGCATCGATCTGCAGGAAGTCATCGTAAGGGCCGGCGCCAATGTCGCGGCCGGCAGCCGAAATGATGCCTGTGGTCACGGTGCCGCCAAGCCCGAACGGATTGCCGACGGCAACCACCCAGTCGCCGACGCGGGGTTTGTCGCTGGCGAACTTGATCGGCGTGAACTTTTCATTGCTGTCGATTTTCAGCAGCGCAAGGTCAGTCTTCGGATCAGTACCGATGACCTTGGCGTCAAGCTCGCGGCCGTCGGAAAACTTGACCGAAACCTCGCTGGCATCCTTGATGACGTGATTGTTGGTCACCAGGTAGCCGTCGTCAGAGATGATGAAGCCCGAACCCTGTGACGTGCCGTTGCGGCGGTGCGGCCGTGGCATCGCGCCACCTTTCTGGCCAGGCTGGTTGCGGAAAAACCGCTCGAAAGGCGAGCCTTGCGGGAAACCGAACTGGAACTGCCAGCGCCGGTCCCGCGAGTTTTCACCGTCACGCATTGCAACCGGCGTGTACTTGCTTTGCACCGACACAACGGACGGCATCACGGTTTCCACGAGGTCAGCGAAACCCGAGGCCGGAGCTGTATTGAGGGAAATCTGTGTCTTGGTCGCTTCAGTGCCGGCATGGCTGATTGTGCCCGTCAAAGCGGTTGCGCCGAGCAGGCCTGCGATCATCATGGCATAAACTGCGTTGTGGCTCTTCGAGCCAGTTTTCGTCTGAGTAGTCATGTGTGTAACATCTCCAGTGCATGGAATCGGAAAGAACTAGTGCGTGGAGATTTAGTGAATGTCACATTACACGACAGTGTCTGGCTGGTTAAAACACGTTAATGTAACCGGATATCAGCCGGTAACCTTGGTGACGACCGCCGCTGCGGCCTCAAGGGTGCGGTGAACCGGGCATTTCCCGGCAATTTCTTCCAGTTTATCGCGCAGCTCCGGCGAAACTTCGCCTTCCACGGATATGGTTCGCTCAAACCGGTCGATCTTGCCAGTCTTGCCCTCACCACAGTCCCTGCAATCGTCCGCGTGTAACTTTCCGTGGGTGACATCGACCGTGACACGGCCCAATTGCAGCTTCTTGAAATCCGCATACATACGCAAGGTCATGGACGTGCAGGTCCCGAGCGCAATCGACAGGTAGTCATAGGGCGATGGTCCAGTGCCGTCACCACCCACCGACGACGGCTCATCGGCCAGAAGATGATAATCATCAACCAGCACATCCTGCTGGAACTTGCCTGTACGTGTCTCGCGCACCCTGACCACGCCGGATGGCGCTGATTTCGGTCGCTCGACTGCCGGCAGCAACCGGTTTGCCCAGCCGGCCAGCACATCGGCCACGAACACCGCATCCTGGCGGCGCGACAGCAGATGATCGGCGCCGTCCAGCGACACAAAGCTTTTCGGGTGCTTCGCGGCAGAGAATATTGCCGATGCGTTCTCGATGCCGACCGTCTGGTCGAGCGGGGCATGAAACACGATCAACGCTGGTTTCAACACCGAAATCCGGGACTTCAGGCTGGTGCCACGCACATCGTCCAGGAACTGTTTCCTGATGGTGAACTCACGTCCCGCCAGGGACACGGTGGCCTCCCCGTCACTTTCAATGGTGTCGAGACTGGCCTGGAAATTGTGCACTACATGATCAGCATCGGCAGGAGCACCAATGGTTGCCACCGCTTTCAGTTCTGGAATGTCTCCGGCTCCGGCCAGAACCGCGGCGCCGCCAAGACTATGGCCGATCAGCAATTCGGGCGCAGCGTGATTTTCCCGCAACCAGTTTGCCGCGGCTATCAGGTCGGCCACGTTGGATGAAAAATTCGTATTGGCAAACTCGCCCTCGCTGGCCCCGAGGCCGGTAAAGTCAAAGCGCAAGGTGGCGATACCGTGGGCTGCCAGCGCAGAGGCTATCCGGCTGGCGGCAAAGACATCCTTTGAACAGGTGAAACAGTGGGCAAACAGGGCATATCCCCTAACAGCCCCGTTCGGCGAATCCAGCCGGGCTGCAAGCAGGTCTCCCTGCGAACCTGGAAATTCGATCCGCTCGGACTTTATCGCCATCCCGCTACTCCTTTGAATTCAGTATATCGTCCAGCCGAGCCTGTTCGTCGGCCGACAGAGCCTGTTCGGGCACGGCCAGGCCCGAACCCTTGCGCCTGCGCAGGAAAATCACCAGTGAGCCGATCAGCAGGATCGCGAACGGACCGCCCCACAACAACAGGGTGCGGGCGTTGAAGCGCGGCTTGAGCAGCACGAATTCACCGTATCGAGACACCAGGTAGTCAACCACCTGCGCATTGCTTTCGCCCTTGACCAGGCGCTCGCGGATCAGCACTCGCAAGTCCTTGGCCAGCGGGGCATCACTGTCGTCAATGGACTGGTTCTGGCACACCAGGCAGCGCATCTGTGCCGACAGCACCCGGGCGCGCGCCTCCAGTTCCGGATCGCTCAGCACCTCGTCCGGCTGCACAGCAAATGCGGCCGGCAATGTAGTCAGCACGAACGCAATAACAAGGACAAGGCGACGCAGCATTTCAGGGTTACTCCGCAGGTTGCACGACAGGGGTCTTGGCTTTTTTGGGCGCACCGACCCTGTAGCGCCGGTCGAACAGCGAACAGCATCCACCCAGGAACATCAGTGCGGTTCCAAGCCAGATCATCCAGACCAGCGGATGAAAATAGAACCGGATGGTGCGGGCATTGTCGGGTGCCCGGTCGCCCATTACGACGTACAGATCACCATCGATGAACGGTTCGATGCCGACTTCTGTGGTCGGCTGGTTGGATGGTTTGAAAACCCTCTTTTCCGACCAGATTTCAGATATTTCAGTACCGCCGGATGAAATGGAGAAACGTCCCCGGTCAGCCGTGTAGTTCGGCCCCGTGATCGGGCTTTCGCCCAGGAACGTCACAGTTCTGCTGCCGACCTGCATGGCTTCGCCCGGCTTCATAACCGTCACGATTTCCTGTTTCCATGCCGTGATACCGACGACACCGATGACCATGACGCCGACGCCGGCATGGGCGATCATCATGCCCCAGGCGGCGCCCGGCAGCCCCTTGAGGCGGGCCCAGGCCACGTTCAGCGGGACCGACAGGACCTTGGTGCGGGCCAGCAGTTCCTGAACGGCTGCGGCGATCAGCCATCCGCCCAGGGCGACCCCGAACGGCGCCAGCCACGGTCCGCGCCACTGCCATGCCATGGCGGCAACACCAAATACCAGGGCAACAACGGCGGCTGCCCACAGCCGCTGGGTCGCGGCCCACATGTCGGCGCGTTTCCACGACATCATCGGCCCGATCGGCACCAGCAGCAAAAGCGGCAGGATCAGCGGGCCGAATGTCAGGTTGAAGTATGGCGGGCCGACGGAAATCTTGTCACCGGTAATGGACTCCAGCACCAGCGGATAAAGCGTGCCGATGAACACAGCCGCGCAGGCAGCCGTCAGCAGCAGATTGTTCACGACCAGAGCGCCTTCACGGCTGATCGGCGCAAACAGGCCACCGGTCTTGATGGTCGGCGCGCGCCAGGCATAAAGCGCCAGCGCCCCGCCAATGAAGACACACAGGATACCGAGCACGTAGACGCCGCGAGCCGGGTCAACGGCAAATGCATGAACCGACGTCAATACTCCTGAACGCACCAGGAACGTGCCGACCAGTGACAGGGAGAACGCCAGGATTGCCAGCAGGATCGTCCAGACCTTCAGGGCGTTTCGTTTTTCCACAACAATGGCCGAATGCAACAGGGCGGTGGCGATCAGCCATGGCATGAACGAGGCATTTTCGACCGGATCCCAGAACCACCATCCGCCCCAGCCGAGCTCGTAATACGCCCACCAGGACCCGAGCATGATGCCGGCGGTAAGGCACATCCATGCAGCCAGTGTCCATGGCCTGACCCAGCGCGCCCAGGCGGCATCGACCTTGCCTTCTATGAGGGCTGCAACGGCAAACGAAAACGCGATCGAAAGACCGACATAACCGCAATACA
>JBPCVV010000193.1:0-5147 GCA_051010195.1 Anderseniella sp.
TGATATGTCGATGGCCAGGATCCGATCCACGAACGGCGCATGTTTCAGCGCGGTGGTGCCGGTGCCGCACCCGAACTCGAGAAGTTTCATGTCAGGTTTCAAGTAGGATTGCGTTATCTGCAGCTTCTTCTGGTAAGCCGCTTCATCCTTTACCGGCTGGCGGGAATAACGATCAGCGATTTTGTCCCAAAAGCGTGAAGATGACTGAGGCATGTCAGGTGTGTAATCCGTAGAGGTCATGGTGCAGTTTCCAAATTTAGATAATGACTTTTCCGCGCCTGTTTCCAGTGGCCCGCTGTGGTGTGGACCGGATAAGGCACGATGTTGGGCACCTAAATAGCTCTGCGAATTCGAATGATGAATTGATTAAATCTGAATATAGTGTATGCGAAATTGCATGGACTGGCGCTCAGTAAAATTCGACTGGAATCGCGCAAGGGCGTTCCTTGTAACCGCTGAGGAGGGCTCGCTCTCGGCCGCAGCGAGAGCCCTCGGCATGGCGCAGCCGACGCTGGGCCGGCAGGTCAGGGCGTTCGAGGAGGAGGTCGGCGTGCTGCTGTTCGAGCGCATTGGCAACAGTCTGAAGCTCACTTCCGGCGGCCTTGAACTTGTCGAGCATGTCCGGGCCATGGGCGATGCGGCGGGCCTCGTGTCGCTGACCGCGTCAGGACAATCCCAGCAGGTTGAGGGTACAGTGTGCATAACAACGACCGAGGCCGGAGCCGCCTTCATACTTCCGCCCATCGTTGCCAGGCTGCGCGCCACCGAGCCCGGTATCTCCGTCGAGATCGTTGCAACCAACTCGGTCAGCGACTTGCGTCGCCGCGAGGCCGATATAGCCATCCGGTCCGGCAGACCCACTGATCCGGACCTGATTGCCCGCCGGCTGCCCAATCACGCCGTTCGCCTGTATGCCTCGGAGAGGTATCTTGAACGGATCGGCAACCCGCAAACCAATGACGCCTTGCTGCGCGCCGAGTTCATGGGCTTTGACCAGCAGCAGCAATACATAGACGGGTTGAATCAACTGGGCCTTAAGGTGACGCCCCGGAATTTCCCGATTCTGTGCAGTAATCACATTGTCCAGTGGCAGATGGTCAAGCAACACATGGGCATCGGTGCCATGCTCACGCAGGTCGGAGACGCCGAACCCGGTGTGCGCCTGGCAGCTCCCTGGCTGCCGGCGTTCGACATCGAATCCTGGCTCGTCGCTCACCGCGAACTCTACACCAGCCGGCGCGTGCGGCTGGTGTTCGACTTCCTGGCCAGGGAACTGGAAAGCCGCTAGGCGGGATCGGTCTTCATCAAGCCAGTGAGACTTGACGCATCAGCAATTTTGCCACACTCTCATATATAAAAAAATGAATGTGTTGGGTGGAAGTTGATGCGTGCTGCAATTGTAGCGTTCAGTTTTGTCTTTATGACCGTGACGGCAAGTGCCGAAGGGGATCCGGAATACGGGCAATACCTGTCATCCGAATGTGTGACCTGTCACCAGTCTTCCGTCGCCGGGACGATACCGCCAATTGCCGGCATGAATGAAGAAGGTTTCATCTCATTGATGAAACTCTACCGCTCCAAGCAACTGGACAATCCGACAATGCAAACCGTCGCCATGCGGTTGTCTGATGATGACATCGCGGCGCTGGCCGCCTATTTTTCGGCGCTCAAAGCCCCTGACTAGGGGCGCTGGACCAATCAACAGTCAGGAAATCTGGGAGGATGAAAACAACATGGCTATTGTAGACAGACGAAAATTCACGACAGGCCTGCTGGGGTTGGGCGCCGTGTCGGCCGGATTGAACCTACCGGCTTATGCCCAGGGCAAGAAACCACGTGTGGTCGTTATCGGTGGCGGGGCAGGCGGCGCGACCGCTGCGCGCTACATTGCCAAGGATTCCAAGGGTGCAATCGACGTGACGCTGATTGAGCCGACGAGAAAATACTACACCTGCTTCTTCTCGAACCTCTATCTCGGCGGTTTCCGCGACTATGACGCCATCGGCCATACCTATGACGCGCTGGCTGCAGGTCATGGCGTCAATGTCATCCATGACTGGGCGGTCTCGGTCGATGGTGCCGCCAAGACCGTTGAACTCGGTTCCGGTGTCAAAGTGGGCTATGACCGGCTGGTGGTTTCCCCCGGCATCGACATAAAGTACGACTCCGTGGCCGGCTATTCCATCGAGGCGCAGGATACCATGCCGCATGCCTGGAAGTCCGGTACCCAGGTGGCCCTGCTGAAGTCGCAGGTTGAGAACATGCGCGAAGGCGGCACCTTCGTCATGGTCCCGCCACCCAATCCTTTCCGCTGCCCGCCGGGGCCGTACGAGAGAATTTCGATGATCGCACACGTGCTGAAGAAGAAGAATCCGACGGCCAAAATCATCGTGCTCGATCCGAAAGAGAAGTTCTCCAAGCAGGGCCTGTTCGAGGAAGGCTGGCAGAAACACTACCCCGACATGATTGAATGGATTCCCGCCTCCGTTTCCGGCGGCGTAAAAAACATCAACATGGACACGATGGAGATCGAAACCGATATTGATACCTTCAAGGCCGACGCAGCATCCGTTGTGCCGGCCCAGAAGGCAGGCACGATTTGCGATCGCGCCGGCATAACCGACGGCGACTGGTGCCCGATCGTGCCGGCAACCATGCAGTCCAGGGCGGACGAGAACATTCATGTTCTGGGTGATGCATCGGTAGCGTCGGCCATGCCGAAGTCGGGTTTTTCAGCCAACAGCCAGGCCAAGGTGGCGGCCATGGCCATCCGCGGCGCCCTGACCGGGTCCAAGGTGTTCGAGCCGCGCTTTGCCAACACCTGCTGGAGCCTGATTGACGCCAATGATGGTGTGAAGGTGGGCGCCAACTACAAGGCTGGCGAGGAAAAGATCGAGGTCGCAGACAAGTTCATCTCCAAGACCGGCGAGGACGAGGCCCTGCGCAAGGCGACCTACGAGGAATCCGAATCCTGGTACTCAGCGATTGCAGCGGACATGTTCAGCTAGCTCTTGCAGCGGTTGGTGATTATCGACCGATTAAAGCCGGGCCGGATAAAACAAGGCGGCGTTTCAGTGTGACCTGAAACGCCGCCTTTGCTTGTTATTGTTTCGACATCAGGCGAGGTCGAAGCGGTCAAGGTTCATCACCTTGCTCCATGCCGCAACAAAGTCATTCACAAATGTCTCCTGTGCGTCGTCGCATCCGTAGACTTCCGCCAGCGCACGCAGTTGCGAGTTTGAACCAAAGACCAGGTCGATACGGGTACCGGTCCACTTGTCCTTGCCCGATGCACTGTCCTTGCCGTTGAAAGTCTCAGCATCGGCCGAGGATGCTTCCCAGATTGTGTTTCTACTGAGCAGGTTGACAAAGTAGTCATTGTTCAGTGTTCCCGGCCGATCGGTGAAGACGCCGTTGCTGGAGCCGTCCACATTGGTGTTCAGGGCCCGCATGCCGCCAACAAGCACGGTCATTTCAGGTGCTGTCAGCGTCATCAATTGGGCACGATCCACCAGCAGTTCTTCCGCAGATCGGCCTTGGCCGGCCTTCAGATAGTTGCGGAAACCGTCTGCGGTCGGCTCTAGCACCGCAAACGACTCCACGTCTGTCTGATCCTGGGTGGCATCTGTGCGTCCGGGAGTGAACGGCACTTCGACATCGTGGCCGGCGTCCTTTGCTGCTTTTTCGACAGCCGCGCAGCCGCCGAGCACAATCAGGTCAGCCAGTGACACTTTCTTGCTGCCCGAGTTGAAGTCACTCTGAATGCCTTCCAGGGCTTTGAGCGCTTTTGCCAGTTGGGTCGGATTGTTGGCCTCCCAGTCTTTCTGCGGGGCAAGCCGGATACGGGCACCATTGGCGCCGCCGCGCTTGTCGCTGCCGCGGAAGGTTGCAGCCGATGCCCAGGCGGTGGATGCCAGCTCGGAAACCGAAAGCCCGGAGTCAAGCAGTTTGCCCTTTAGGTCAGCGATATCCTGCTCTCCGATCAGGTCATGATCGACAGCGGGAACGGGATCCTGCCACAGCAGTTCCTCTTCGGGGACTTCTGCGCCGAGATAGCGCGATACGGGACCCATGTCGCGGTGAGTGAGCTTGTACCAGGCCCTGGCGAACGCATCTGCAAACTCGTCCGGGTTCTGGTGGAAGCGTCGCGAAATTTTCTCGTACGCGGGATCCATGCGCATGGCCATGTCCGCCGTGGTCATCATCGGGGCATGTGTTGTCGATGCATCGTGGGCATCCGGCACGGTGCTTGAGGCAGACGCATCAGTCGGTGTCCACTGGTTGGCGCCGGCAGGGCTTTTCGTCAGTTCCCATTCATAGCCGAACAGCGTGTCGAAATAGCTGTTATCCCAGGTGATCGGTGTCGGCGTCCATGCGCCCTCGATACCGCTGGTGATGGTGTCGCCGCCCTTGCCGCTGCCCATTGTGTTTTTCCAGCCGAGGCCTTGTTCCTCGATGCCGGCACCTTCCGGTTCGCGGCCGACAAACTGGTCCGGATCACCGGCACCATGCGCCTTGCCGAACGTATGTCCACCGGCGGTCAGCGCAACGGTTTCCTCGTCGTTCATCGCCATGCGGGCGAAGGTCTCACGGATATCACGGCCCGAAGCGACCGGGTCGGGGTTGCCGTTCGGGCCTTCCGGGTTAACGTAGATCAGTCCCATCTGCACTGCGCCGAGCGGATCGGCAAGGTGCCGGTCACCGCTGTAGCGCTCGTCGCCCAACCAGGTTGCCTCAGGACCCCAGTAGATGTCCTCTTCCGGCTCCCATATGTCTTCACGTCCGCCGGCAAAGCCGAATGTCTTGAAGCCCATGGATTCAAGCGCAACGTTGCCGGTCAGGACCAGCAGGTCGGCCCATGACAGTTTCCGGCCGTACTTCTGCTTGATCGGCCACAGCAGGGCGCGCGCCTTGTCCAAGTTGCCATTGTCAGGCCAGCTGTTGAGCGGCGCAAAGCGCTGCGAACCGGAAGACGCGCCGCCGCGCCCGTCATAAATCCGGTAGGTGCCGGCGCTGTGCCATGCCATGCGGATAAAGAACGGCCCGTAGTGGCCGTAGTCGGCCGGCCACCAGTCCTGGGAGTCGGTCATCAAGGCGACCAGGTCCTGCTTGGCGGCAGCCAGGTCGAGGCTCTTGAACTCCTCGGC
>JBPCVV010000194.1:0-15006 GCA_051010195.1 Anderseniella sp.
CGCCGCCCGCAAGCTGGGTGTCTGGTTCCTGCTTGGATCGATTGGCGTGCAAAACACCGACGGGCGCATATCCAACCGCTCATACATGATCAGCCCCGAAGGTGAGGTGACTGCGCGCTACGACAAGATCCACATGTTCGACGTGGACCTGGAGGCGGGCTCATATCGTGAATCGGCAACCATATCGCCCGGCGACCGGGCCATTGTGGCAGACACGCCGTGGGCGCGCATCGGTTTGTCGATCTGCTACGATTTGCGGTTTGCGTCCCTGTACCGGCAGCTCGCAAAGGCGGGCGCACAGGTGCTGGCAACGCCTGCCGCGTTCACCAAGGTGACCGGCAAGGCCCATTGGCATGTGTTGCAGCGGGCCAGGGCCATTGAAAACGGGTGCTTTGTGATAGCACCGTGCCAGTACGGCAAAATATCTGGTGGTGGTGAATGCTTTGGGCATTCCCTGATTATCGACCCGTGGGGAGAAGTTCTGGCAGACGCCGGAGAGGGTGAGGGATACATCGTGGCCACGCTGGACCTGGCCAGGGTTGAAGCCGCCAGAACCAGAATTCCGGCGCTTCAGCACGACCGGCTCATTCACGAGAACGAACAGGAACAGAAGCCGCGGCTTGCCGGCTCAGGGTGAGCGTTTCGGGGGCTGGCTTACCAGTCAGTCGTCCGACGCGGTGCCGATCAGGTCCATATGGGCCAGTTCCATATGGGCGTTCAAAGCCTCGATTGCGGCTTTGGTGTCACGGTTTATCAACCCGTCCAGTATGCCTCTGTGAAACTTGTTGTACTGGCGGATCTTGTCGGGACTCAAGACCAGCTCACGTGCCTTTCTCCACTGAGAGTGTGTGCGTACTTCATTGATTTGATGGTATAATTTAACGATTAGCGGATTGCCGGAAGCCTTGGCCAGCTGATGGTGGAACTCTGAATCAAGTTTCGTAAATGCATTGCGATCCTGATCCGTTGCTTCCAGTTGGGTGAGCAGGGTCTGCATCTTCTCGATGTCCCGTCCAGTGGCGTGAACAACTGCCAGCCGCGTCATCTGGCGTTCAAAACCGATACGTGCGTCAATCAATTGCAACGGGCTGATTTGTTCGACGACGTTTTCGGTCTCAAGGTCTGCCGGTCCGGCATAATTGACGAAGGTGCCGCTGCCGACTTTCCGGACCACGAGACCGGCCTCTTCCAGATTGTCCAGCGCCTTGCGGATTGTGTTGCGCGACGCAGAATAGGTATCGGAAAGGTCCCGCTCCGGCGGCAATTGGTCCCCGTCTTGATAGCGGCCTGTCTCAATCGCCTTGCGCAGTTCCGAGGTAATGGAGCGGGCTCCCCGGGTGCTCTTTTGTTCGATCGTAACCATTCGTTTTGCCTTGAGCTAACGCCTGCATGCAGTTGCATCAATTGCACTACATGTAAGAACGAATTCTACAAATTACCATATATATCAATTTGTTGCCGGTCATTTTTGAATCAGTTTCATATCGCGGTTAACGGCGATATTTCAACAGGATACGCACACATGAAGGAGTATTGGCAACCGTTCCCGCCTAATTTTGCCAAAGATGGCATCGGCTGCTGCGTGAACTTTTTGGGCGAAATGGCAGGGGGGTTCATTTTGTAGGTTGTCAAAATTGGTATAGCATTGGTATGGTATTGGTCTATTTGGTGCGTAAGCAGGGAGAAACCGTTCTATGGCAATGGATATTGAGAATTTTGTTGATGCGCCGGGCAGGGCCGAAAAGGTCAAGGAAGTCCGGAAAATGATCGACCAGCTGGGGATTGAATATCTCTACCTGCAGTTTGTCTCGGTCACCGGCAAGATAATGGGCAAGGGCATACCGGCCGATCACTGGGAAGCGGTTGCCAAGAAAGGCTTCCAGCTCGTCTACGGCGCAACCATGAACCTGTTCACCAACCGCGCCGGTGAATATCTCGGCTATGGTCCGGAAGCTGCCGAACTTGTCGGTATTCCTGAGCCGGAGACCTTCATGCAGTTGCCATGGGACAAGCGCGTCGGGCGTTTCTATTGCACATTGTTCCGCAACCGCGAGGAAAAGGAAGATCCCGGCGGATTCCTGACAGCGGACTGCCGCGGCAACCTGCGTCGCCTGCACGGCGACTTCAAGAAGAAGCACAACGGCCTCAGCCTGCGCATGGGAACCGAGCCTGAAATGATGTGGCTCAAGTTCAACGAAGACGGCAAGCCGGAGGAGGGCTTCTCCAAGCCTTACTGCTACCACATCGACCAGTTCGAGAGCCTGCGTCCCGTCTACATGAAAGTCATGGAATACTCCCGTGCCATGGGTCTCGACATGATCCAGGGTGACCACGAGGATGCGCCGGGTCAGCTTGAGCTTAACTGGATGTTCGACGATGTGCTGCGCAATGCCGACCGGTTGACCACATACCGGCAGATCTGTGCCCAGGTGGCCCGTGAATTCGGTATTTTCGCCTGCTTCATGACCAAGCCTTTCGAAGGCGTGTCGGCATCCGGCTGTCACCACAACATGTCGCTATGGCGCGGCGGTGACGACGAGTTCTGCCGCACCGGCAATGACCCCAAGGCGCTGCCGGGCATGAAAGACAACTACATGTATGTGAAAGGTGGCGACAACACCTTCATGCCGGATGGCGATGATCCCCAGATGCCGCAGAAGGCCGGTCTGGAAGCCATCGGCGGCATCGTGCATCACCTGCGCGCACTGACGGCAATCGGATCGTCCACCGTCAACTCGTATCGCCGCTTGTGGGATACTGGTTTCTGGGCGCCTGTGTTTGCTGATTGGGGATTCCAGAACCGCACCACCGGCCTGCGGGTGTCGGCACCGGGCCGGTTTGAATACCGTTCCGTGGACTCCATGGTCAACCCGTATCTCATGGGGGCCTGCATTCTGGCGGCCGCCGATGACGGCATCGACAACAAGCTCGATCCCGGCGAGCCGGAAGAGCGCAACATTTACGAGGCCATCAAGGCCGGCAAGGATGTGAAGAAGCTGCCGATGTCGCTTGGTGAAGCGCTTGAGGCGCTTGAGGCGGACGAAGTGGTCCAGCGTGGCCTGCCCGGTGAAATGTACCGGCTCTACCACGAGTACAAATCGGATGAGTGGGGACGCTTCATGTCTTCCGTCACCGATTGGGACAAAGACACCTACGTGGAGTGCCTGCTGTAAGAAGTGGCTTTTTTGCACCGGAGTTCCGGTGGTCGGTGTCCCGCCGGCAAACCACTTAACAGGAGAGATGTGCCCATGTGCGGAATAGCAGGGCTGATACACCGGAAGGGTTCGAGCAATGTCGGTCAGGAAATGACCAGCATGCTGCAGGCTTTGAAACACCGGGGGCCGGATTCAACCGGGTTCGCGATTTACGGCGAGCCTGAGGAAAATACCTTTGTCTTGCGCTTCAAGGTCGCCGAGCAGGAAGACCTGCACGGCGCGCTCAAGATCCACGAGGAGATCAAGCGCCGCAAGGATGCCGTCGACGAGACCCTGAAAGCGCTCGGCGTGAAGGTCAAGGAACTCGATGAAGCCACCGAGTACGCGTTTCGCTACGAGATCCAGTATGACGGCGACATGAAAAAACTGTCCGATCATATCGAAGACATCGAGGGTGCGGAAATCCTGTCCATCGGTTCAGCGCTCGAACTTATCAAGGACCTGGGTGACGCCGGTGTGGTGTCGGAAGCTTACGGGCTGGGTGAGTTCACCGGCACCCATGGTATCGGGCACACCCGCATGGCGACCGAGTCCGATGTGGATATTCGCTCGGCTCACCCGTACTGGGCCTATCCGTACAGCGATATCGCCGTGGTGCATAACGGCCAGATCACCAATTACTGGCTGATGCGCCGCCAACTGGAACGTGACGGACAGCGCTTCGTGTCCAATTGCGATTCCGAATTGCTGGCGGTCTATGTGGCGACCAGCCTGGAAAAGGGCATGACACTTGAAGAAACGCTGAAGAAGTCCATTGAAGAGATTGACGGCGTGTTCACCTACCTGGTGACGACCAAGGATCAGCTCGGCATGGCCAAGGATTCCATGGCCGCCAAACCGATGGTGCTCTACGAAACCGACGACATGGTCGCGCTGGCGTCGGAAGAAGTCGCGATCCGCGCAATTGTTCCCCATGAAATAGATACCTGGGACCCTTATGATGAGGAGGTAAGAGTATGGCAGGCTTAGACAATTCAGGCCACGCCGGCGAAGAGATGGGCCTCCATGTCGAGCCGCTCAAAGGGCGTGACATCAAGACCATGTTCTCGCTGGAGAACGAAGGCGGCTATGCCTATGCGTTTGCGCCCGATGTGGACTTCAATAAGCGTGGTTCGGTTGACTGCGAAGACAAGGATGCAACCGAGATCAATGGCGAGATCCGTGATCTGATACAGTCAGGCCACGGCACCATCGTGCTGGAAAATCCAGGCGCCAAGCATTCCATCATTGTCGGTATCCTGCACCGGATGAATTTCATCGTGAACGGATCGCTGGGCTACTTCGGCTGTGGCCTGCTTGACGGCCCGACGGTCCGGATCTCCGGGCGTGTCGGCTGGTCGTTTGCCGAAAACATGATGGCTGGTGTCTGCGTCGTAGAGAAAAATGCCGGCTCGACCTTCGGCGCGGCCATTCGTGGCGGTGACCTCGTGTGCAAGGGCTCGGTCGGATCCCGCACCGGCATTGATCAGAAGGGCGGCACCATTCTGGTTGGCGGCGACACCGGTGCGTTTTCAGGCTTCATGATGCAGCGTGGCCGCATGGTCGTGTGCGGCAATGCCGGCAAGAACCTCGGCGACAGCATGTATGACGGCACCATCTTCATCGGTGGCGAGATCCAGGATCTGGGCGTCGACGCTGTTCCCGGCGAGTTGACCGATCTCGACAAGGCCTGGTTGAACCGCAAGCTGACGCAATACGAAATGATGCCTGACAAGGGCGTGGATCATTTCACCAAGATCGTCGCCGGCAAGCAGCTGTGGAGCTACGACAACCTCGAACCGTCGGAGAAAAAACTGGTCCTCTAGTGACCGGATTTTCAGGCTCCAACAATGTAAGAAAGTGAATTCAATGACTGGCAAGACCAAAAAAGACACCGGCCATTCCAAGTTGCAGGTCGAGAAGAAGTACAAGCTCGGCAATTCGTTTGTGTTCCCGCCCGAAGTGGTGAACGACATTCACATCAAGTCCGAGCTCGGCCGCTACCGCATGCGCGGGTTTTCCTTGTTCAAGAAAATCCCGCACTGGGATGACCTGACATTTCTGCCGGGCACTCTGACGCGCTTCGTGATCGAAGGCTATCGTGAGAAATGCCTCACCAAGACCATTATCGGCCCGCGGGCCAAGCGTCCGCTGGTGCTGGATATCCCGATCTACATTACCGGCATGAGCTTCGGTGCCTTGTCGTTCGAGGCCAAGACCGCCCTGGCGCGCGGCGCTACCATGGCCGGCACGGCAACCTGTTCCGGCGAAGGCGGCATGATACCGGACGAGCGCCGCTACTCGTCGAAATGGTTCTATCAGTGCATCCAGTCCCGCTACGGTTTCAATCCACACCATCTGCAACTGGCTGATGGGTGCGAGTTCTTCATCGGGCAGGGCTGCAAGGTCGGCCTTGGCGGCCACCTGATGGGCCAGAAGGTCACCGACCAGGTTGCCGAAATGCGCTCGCTGCCCGCCGGTATTGACCAGCGTTCACCGGCCCGCCATCCGGACTGGCTCGGACCGGATGATCTGGCTTTGAAAATCCAGGAAATCCGCGAAGCTACCGACTGGCAGATCCCGATCCAGCTCAAGCTCGGCGCAGCGCGTGTCTATGATGACGTGCGCATGGCGGCGAAGTGTGACCCTGACTCGATCTATATCGACGGCATGGAGGGCGGCACCGGTGCCGGTCCGCATCTGGCCACCGAAGAAACCGGGGTGCCGGGCATGGCGGCAATCCGCCAGGCGCGGCGTGCCATCGATGACATCGGCAAGCGTGGCGATATCACCCTCGTTTATGCTGGCGGTATCCGCAATGGCGGCGACGTGGCCAAGGCACTGGCTCTTGGTGCCGACGCCATCGCCATCGGCCATTCCGCCATGATGGCGCTGAACTGCAACAAGGATATCGAGGAAGCCGACTATCCGTCCGAGATGGGTGTCGAACCAGGCGAGTGTTATCACTGTCACACCGGGCGCTGCCCGGTTGGGGTGGCAACCCAGGATCCGGCCTTGCGTAAGCGTCTCGACCCGGACCAGGCTGCTGAGCGTGTCTACAACTTCCTGCATACCCTGACCATGGAAGCCCAGATGATGGCGCGTGCCTGCGGCAAGACCAACATCCACAGCCTCGAGCCGGAAGACCTGGCGGCGCTGACCATGGAAGCCTCGGCCATCGCCCAGGTGCCACTGGCCGGTACCGACTTCACGGTCGGCGTAGACGACTATCATCATATTTGAAGGAGCACACGACAATGGCTGGAACAGGCTATAAGGGCGCCGAAATCGGAGACGTCGATCACTTCCTCAAAGGCGGTGGAATTGACTCGGAACGCGAACAGGTCATCGGACAGCACATCGGTTATCGCTACGATGTGAACCTGTTGCCCGACTACGATCGCATTACCGATTTTCTGAAGGGCTATATCGAGTTTATGGGCTGGGAGGATCTCAACTGGCTGGAAGATGTGCACATGGGATACGACGACGGCAAGCCCGCCGTTTTTGACCGCAACATCAATGGCTGGGTGGCGATCCCGGAAAGCTACGACTTGCCGGACAACCAGCAGGACCGCGACATGATCGCCAGGGAACTGCTGATCAAGTTCCAGATGTCACCGGACCATCCGATGGTGGTTCTGAACAAGGCCTATCGGAAGTTCTAGGCGTTAGCTGAACGATGCAATGCCCCGTCGGATTCTGAATCGGCGGGGCATTTTTTCAAACACACGGAGTGTTCAATGGCCCGTTCGAAAATCGAACTCTTCAATCTGGACAGCGAGGAGGGCGGCGTGTTTCGCCAGCTTGCCGACGGCATGACCACGACGATTTTCTCAGGCGAAAACGCGATGTTGTCTGTCGTGCGCATCGACCCGCATGCCATGGGAGAAATGCACAAGCACCCCGAAGAGCAATGGGGCGTGATGTTGTCGGGATCGGCCACCCGCTACCAGGACGATGAGGAGTTCCAGATAAACAAGGGCGACATCTGGCGCACGCCGCCCAACGCGCTGCACACCATGAAGGCGGGCCCCGACGGGGCGGTAGTGCTGGATATCTTCTCGCCGGTGCGCAAGGAATACCTGTCGCCCGGTACCGGGTTTTCCGCGAGCAGCTAGGCCATGACGCACAGCCTGCAACTTAAGGCCACCATGGCAGCAACAGCATCAAAGGCCGAATACTGAGCTTCGTCCAACGTCCACTGAACCAGTGATTTTTGGGCATAACCTGTCCGCTGGACTCCTGCGCGCAAAGGATGTATCCAGTTGATAAGCAAAAGCGCCGATTTGAGCATCAGCTTGCGGGCGCAAAACAAATGCAGCTAAAGCGAAGAGAACATTCCGTTTTCTTCACCTACGAACGCCTTTCAGGCCGAAGGAAACGCGATGAATGTTCAATTCTCCGATTTGTCCGCAAAGTCCGGAATCCCCGTGCAGCGCATCCACGAGGCGCGGGCGTCGTTTCCGCACTGCATCTTGTCATTCGAGGTTGAATTCGAAGGGGAAGATCTGACGTCTCTGTCAGACTTGACCCTGTTGTTCATACGCGCCGGCTTGACCTGCGAGTGTCTTCGCTATCGCCGCAACGGACCCGTTCTTGCACTGCTTAAGGACAGTGAGCATTCGAATTTCCAGCTGATGGAAACCGCTTTGGCGCAGTCGGCCTCGCTCAGACTGGTGCGGTGGACAATCGTTCTGTCAAAACCCAGCCATTGAGCGTGATTGGATTTACTTGCGCGGCGGGCGCCTCAGGAAGCTGGTGTATTGTGAGATTTGGAGGCGCGTGCCGCGGCGCAACGGTCGCGAAATTCGCGCGAGAATGGATCGACCGGGCCGAAACGGCCCGGGTCAAACGGCATAATGTCAAAAACCGGTTCATCACCTCGCACCAATGCTGCAATGGCTGAACCGATCCCGGAGGACAGTGCGATGCCGTTACCGCAACATCCCGTGGCTGTGAAGAAATTGGACGATCCCGGTACCGCGCCCAGAAGGATGGCGCCGTCTGGCGTATAGGTGGAAAGACCGCTGACGTAACTGGCAAACTTTGCGTCCGCGACAGCCGGAAAAAATGTCGAAATCGATGGCATCGCCTCGGCGATAACATCCCAATGGTCCTCGCCTTGGGTGGGGGAAAATGTGCTTATGTCGTCCGGCAGTTCGCGAGCGTCGAATGTAGCCGAATTTGTCTCCTGCACACCGACCACCATGGCACCGGTATCCGGGCGCATATAGGCGCGGGTGTCAGGCAGCAGAGTAACCGGAAAATCGCCCCCATAGGATGCATCCGGTGCGGTAATCCAATAATGGCTTCGGGTGGGCGCCATGGGGAGAGGATACCCGGCGCGGGCCGAGAGGAGGGACGCCCAGGCCCCGGCGGCATCAATTACCGAGCCGCTGCACATATCGCCTGAGGCGGTGCTGACGCCCGTGACCCGGTCAGAATTGATTACCAGGTCATGGACCGCGGTACGGCTCCGGATTTGTGCTCCAAGCTGGCGCGCTGCTCGACCGTACGCGGTGCTCAGCATGTAGGGGTCAATATAGCCATCGGTGGGGAACAATGTAATGCGACGGGTTGTCGACGCATCCAACCACGGAGCCTGGTCATTGGCTTCCTGGCGGCTCAGATGCCGGAATGGTATACCGTGGCTTGCGGCGTCATGTTCCATGTTCCGCAGTTCCATCTCGCGTGCAGCCGAGGCGGCGATCCGAAGACTGCCCACCGGATGGAAACCTATGGATTCGCCTAATTCTTCCTCAAGCAGCGAAACTGTAGCGCGGGTCGATTTGACCAAAGGGGTTTGTGGTATCTTTCCCGTGGCCTGCAAAATCAGCCCCGCCGCTTTGCTGGAAGCGGCGCTGGCCAGTTCATTGCGTTCCAGGACGAGCACGCTGTCGCGGCTGTCACGGGCAAGGTGGTAGGCGATGGAAAGGCCCAATGCGCCGCCGCCAATGATAATATGGTCAAAAGTTTCCATTGACCTCATCGTGCTCCTGGGACGTGGATTGTTATAACTGCCACTTCGGATCGATCACACTTAATGAAGTCATGAATCTGTTGACAGGATCGACTTAACTCGCTGCTTTTGTGCGGTTTTTCATAAGCGCGACCGCTGCGTCCCAATCCGGCTGGAAGCCGACGATTTCGATCTCCGAACCGATATTCGGATTGAACACCCGGTTGTGCCATAGCGTTGCCTGGTAGGCGGCATCGTCGGGAGCCAGCGGGCGCACACGGCACGGAATGTTGTGATTTTGCGAGAACTGGCTGAACTCCAGGGTGACCTTCCCGTCGCTCAGCATGTGTTCGACCATCTCTGAGCCCTTGCTGAACAGCCCCGTCATCTCGTCGGAGAACTCGGCCGCGCGGTGGTAGTGGGTGGACTGCAGGAAGATCAGCGCCTTCTTGTAGACGTCCTGCGGGTCGTTGTATTTCTGCACCTGGAATTTTAAAAACTCGGTGCTTTCGAACGGCTCCTCGCGCACCAGCAGGACAATAATGCCGGCGGACAGTTGCCCGCCATTGGCATCAAGCACGCGGGGCCGCATGCCCTGGCTGGGGCGGCCCTCCTGTTCGCGCATGGCGATCTGCCTTATGCGGCATTGCCAGGTCAGGAAGTGATTGCGCAGTTCGTCAGGAAGCACCTTGAGCTCCTTCGATCATGGCTGATAACCCGTTGGATTAAATCAGTTCTGGCAGCTGTTGGCCAGCGGTGGCCGATCTAGATATCCAGGGTGTTGTCCTTTTCCCATTGCGAGAAGTGCGCGGTGAAGGAATTCCATTCCTGATGCTTCATCTTCAGGTAGGCGGCGGAAAACTCATCGCCCAGGGCGGCTTTCAGGCCCTTGTCCTTGTCGAACGCGCGCAGGGCATCGAGCATGTTGAGCGGCAGCTTGGGTGCCCCTTTGATCTTATAACCTTCTGCATACATGTCGATGTCATGCCGTTTGCCCGGGTCTGCCTCGGTGCGGATGCCGTCGAGACCGGCGGCGATAATGACCGCCTGCAACAGGTACGGGTTGGCCGCGCCGTCCGCCAGCCGCAGTTCAAATCTTCCCGGCCCTGGAACGCGCACCATGTGGGTGCGGTTGTTGCCCGTCCAGGTCACTGTGTTGGGGGCCCAGGTCGCGCCCGACGAGGTGCGCGGTGCGTTGATGCGCTTGTAGGAATTCACCGTCGGATTGGTGATCGCCGCCAGGGCGGATGCATGCTTCATGATGCCGCCCAGGAAGTTCCGGCCTTTCGCCGAAAGCCCAAGTTCCATGCTGTCATCGGCGAATATGTTGACCTTGCCTGCCTTGTCCCAGACGGAAATGTGGGCATGGCAGCCATTGCCGGTCAGTCCTTCGACGGGTTTCGGCATGAAGGTGGCGCGCAGCCCGTGCTTTTCCGCAACCGACTTTGTCATGAACTTGAAGAACGAGTGCTTGTCGGCCGTGTTCAGGGTGTCGTCAAACTCCCAGTTCATCTCGAACTGGCCATTGGCGTCCTCATGGTCGTTCTGGTAGGGCCCCCAGCCCATCTCCAGCATGTAGTCGCAAATTTCCGCGATGACGTCATACCTGCGCATCACCGCCTGCTGGTCATAACAGGGCTTTTCAGCGGTATCGTATTCATCGGAGATCTGTGACCCGTCCGGCGTCAGCAGGAAATACTCAGCCTCGATACCGGTCTTGACACGCATACCTTCATCGGCTGCTTCGGCAATCAGCCGGTTGAGCACGTTGCGCGGCGCCTGCGCCACGAACTCGTCTTCCATGACACAGTTGCCGGCCACCCAGGCCACATCCTTCTTCCAAGGCAGTTGTATGACTGATGCAGGATCCGGCACCGCCAGCATGTCCGGGTGGGCAGGGGTCATGTCGAGCCAGGTGGCAAATCCGGCAAATCCGGCGCCTTCGGTCTGCATGTCGGCAATGGCCTGCGCCGGCACCAGCTTCGCCCGTTGTCCGCCGAACAGGTCGGTGAACGAGATCATGAAGTATTTGACGCCATTTTCCTTGGCGAATTGGGCCAGATCGGTTGCCATGGATTTATGTCCTCCCGGATTTCTTCTGTGGTTGTCGTTTTTGCATTTAATAGTTTTCCTCGCGCCCGGGAACCCAGTTTGTTCCGGCAAGCGGTACCCCCGACATGGCCGATGCTTCAACGCTCAGCGCACACAAGTCTTCGGGCTCCAGGTTATGGACGTGGTTCTTGCCGCATGCGCGCGCGATGGTTTGTGTCTCAAGCGTCATGACCTTTAGGTAATTGGACAGCCTGCGCCCGCCGGCGATCGGGTCGAAACGGGCCATCAACTCGTCATCCTGGGTGGTGATGCCGGCCGGGTCGCGTCCTTCATGCCAGTCGTCATAGGCACCGGCGGTGGTGCCCAGTTCATTGTATTCGGCCTCCCAGCGCGGGTCATTGTCGCCCAGCGCTATCAGGGCGGCGGTACCGATGGAAACGGCGTCGGCGCCCAGCGCCAGGGTCTTTGCAACGTCGGCGCCGGAGCGAATGCCACCTGATACGACCAGCTGCACTTTTCGGTGCATGCCGAGATCCTGAAGAGCCTGAACAGCCGGACGGATACAGGCCAGCGTCGGCTGGCCGACATGTTCAATGAACACATCCTGGGTTGCCGCCGTGCCGCCCTGCATGCCGTCAAGCACAACCACATCCGCGCCGGCCTTGACCGCCAGCGTGGTGTCGAAATAGGGCCGTGCACCGCCGACCTTGACGTAGATCGGTTTTTCCCAGCCGGTGATTTCGCGAAGTTCCAGGATCTTGATTTCCAGGTCGTCCGGGCCGGTCCAGTCCGGGTGACGGCAGGCGGAACGCTGGTCAATGCCCTTGGGCAGGTTGCGCATTTCCGCAACCCGGTCGGAGATCTTCTGGCCCAGCAGCATGCCGCCGCCGCCGGGCTTCGCGCCCTGTCCGACAACCACCTCGATGGCATCACAGCGCCTGAGGTCGTCCGGGTTCATGCCGTAGCGCGATGGCAGGTACTGGTAGACCAGCTTGTCCGAATGGCCGCGTTCTTCTTCCGTCATGCCGCCATCGCCGGTGGTGGTTGAGGTGCCGGCTGCGCTGGCGCCGCGGCCCAGGGCTTCCTTGGCCGGTCCGGACAGCGACCCGAAGCTCATCCCGGCAATGGTAATCGGAATATCCAGTTCGATCGGCTTCTTCGCAAACCGCGTGCCGAGCACCACCTTGGTCTCGCATTTCTCGCGATAGCCTTCCAGTGGATAGCGCGAGATCGAGGCGCCGAGAAACAAAAGGTCGTCGAAATGCGGGACCTTACGCTTGGCACCGCCACCGCGGATATCATAAATGCCGGTTGCCGCCGCACGGCGGATTTCAGCATTGACGGGATCGGTGAAGGTGGCCGGTTTCTGCGGCACGGTGCGTGGAATGCCGGAAACGTCCTTGGTCATTTTGTTCATCATCACCCCCTAATACGCTGACGCATTGTCGACATCGAAGTTGTACAGTTTGCGGGCTGATCCATAACGCTTGAATTCTTCCGGTTTGGCATCCGCGCCCGCGCGTTCCAGCAGGTCTTTCAGGATTTCCAGGTGCTCGGGACGCATTTCTTTTTCAATGCAGTCCGCGCCCAGGCTCTTGACCGTGCCGCGAACGAACAGCCGCGCTTCGTACAGGGAATCGCCCAGTGCATCACCGGCATCTCCAAGCACAACCAGGTTGCCCGACTGGGCCATGAAGGCGCTCATGTGCCCGATGTTACCATGTACGACAATGTCTATGCCCTTCATCGAGATACCGCAGCGCGACGATGAATTGCCCTTGATGACCAGCAAGCCGCCATGACCGGTGGCGCCAGCATACTGGCTGGCGTCTCCGTCAATGACGACAGTGCCCGACATCATGTTTTCCGCTACGCCGGGTCCGGCAGAGCCGACAATATGAACGTGGGCTTGCTTGTTCATGCCGGCGCAGTAATACCCGGTGGAGCCGCGCACGGTGACCTCTATGGGACCGTCGAGACCGCAGGCAATGGCGTGGCTGCCCTTGGGATTTATGATTTCCCATGCCTTCTGGTTGCTGTCCGCCTTCTGGGCCTGCAGCGTGGAGTTCACTTCGCGAAGTTCGGCAGAGGCCATGTCGAGAGTTTGCATGGGCTCAATGCTCCCAGAAATAAACGGTTGCAGGCTCAGGTTCCCAGACGCGGGCCTGCTCGATGCCCGGCAGGTTGACCAGGGCACGGTACTCCGATCCGAACGCCACATACTGGTCTGTTTCGGCCATCACGGCGGGCTTGCAGGCAATCGGATCCCGCACGACGCCGAAGCCGTCCTTGGTACCGACGACGAAAGTGAAAAATCCGTCGAGGTCATCAAGGCTGGATTCCAGCGCCTCGCCTAGATTGCTGCCATGGTTCATCTTGTGGGTCAGGTAGGCTGCGGCAACTTCTGAATCATTGTCCGTCTCAAACGCGATGCCGTCGCGCTTCAGTTTGCGGCGCAGGCTGTTGTGGTTGGACAGCGAGCCATTGTGCACAAGGCACTGGTCGGACCCGGTGGAAAACGGATGCGCGCCCATGGTGGTCACCGCGGACTCGGTTGCCATCCGGGTGTGGCCGATGCCGTGGCTTCCGCTCATTTTAGCCAGATCAAACCGTTCGGCCACATCCTTCGGCAGGCCCACTTCCTTGTAGATCTCCATGATGTCGCCAACGCTCATGATGCGAATGCCTGGGCGCAGCTCAGCCAGCGCCTTTCGGACATCGTCGGCATGCTCGTCCGAGACCTCAAGAACCGCATGGGTATCCTTGATCTGCACGGAAACCTTGGTGCCGGCTGCGTCGGACAGTAATTTGCCCAGGCCGTCAAAGTCTTCATCAGGTTCGCCTGACTGGATTGTCAGTTTGGTATTGCTGTCTTCATCGCGGCCGTAAATGGCAATACCCGCGCTGTCAGGCCCGCGGTCGGTCATGGTAATTAGCATGTCTGTCAGCATCGACCCAAGCTCAGGTTCCAGCGATTTGTCCTTGAGGAATAATCCGACGATCCCGCACATTTTTGTCGTGTCCAATTTGGTGATGATGATTGGAAAACGCTATCACCAACAATAAACGTTTTCAACTCACAGGAATGTTTTTTTCTCTACAGGCAAAACAAAAGGGCGGATGCGTTGTCCACATCCGCCCTTGATTTAGCGAATTGATCTAATATCGATCAATGCTCTTGCTCGAGTGCTCCGCGTTGAAGTCACGTTCCGCGTCCGCAAGCTCTCCGGCTTCAACCCGTGCCTGCATCACGTGGAACGCAATCCAGAACGCAAGGCCCAGGATCACCAGGATGACTTCGGTTCCCTGGAAGGGATAGATGGCACCGACATCCTTCAGATCGACAGCCCAGCTTTCCATACCATTGGTAGACATGATCTATCCTCCTTATTTCTGAGCTGCAGCGAGTTCACGCTCTGCTTCGCGGACATCGTCGATGGCCGCTTGATAGGCAAGCTCGCTATGGTGATCGAGGCCCTGCAGTTCGGCTTTCGCCGGGATCCGCAGCATGCCCCGTGCAGCCATGATCTTCGACACGATGTACGCCGGCAGAAAGCCAAGCACACCGAACATGATGATGGCGCCGATAAAGTTACCCAGCGGGTTGATCGCTGCATAGCCTTCATACGGTGACGACGGCTGACCCCAGAGCATGAAGCCGGCAATGGTAACACCGATGAAGCCGGCATAGCCGTGTACTGCAACCGCACCAACTGCATCGTCGATCTTGAACTTGCGTTCGACCCAGTAGTGCAGCTTGTAGGCGCAGTAGGCGCCGAAGCCGGCAATGAACATGGC
>JBPCVV010000195.1:0-11378 GCA_051010195.1 Anderseniella sp.
AAGCGCGTTTGTTTTCGAATGACTGTCAACATGGTCTTGGCTGTCTTGAATGTCACTTCCAAGATCTGGCCGACCTGGTTGGCATTGACGTGAGTCTTGCAGTCACGACAAAGCACCATGGCTTGCAGCCATTTGTACATTGGCACTTTACTATGCTCGAACATCGTGCCGACCTTAACGGTAAACGGTTTCCGGCAATTATAGCACTTGTAGGTGTGTGCCCGGGTGCTCTGGCCCCGCAGCCGCCCTATCTGATCCACACCGCCACAATGGGGGCAAACAGGACCATCGGGCCAAACGCGCTGTTCGACGAATTCATAAGCGGCATCTTCGTCCCAAAATTTTTTCGTTCCATCTCCACACATGGTTTCTGATTTCCAAACTCAAATTGCTCCGTCCTCACTGGTTTGGACCCCCCTGAATCAGGGCTGTAGTTTCTGGGAGATTACCTCTCTCTGTTATATTCGAACTGACCAACATCAATCGCCCGCCATCTGGCTCTAATGCATATGGGGCTCACATGTATGCATGCCTCCACTATGCATTCCTTCACTGGTTTTGCGGCGCTGATCTTGAGTATCGTCTTTGTGGTAGCGACAGGTTCGTGCTGGTCGTTGATGATTTGCCCACCGTTTACATGTCCGGGGCATTGTATTCGCCTGACGGCCAACGTGCCGGACAGGCTTGGTCGGGCAAGACCTGATAATTGCTGTGTAAACCGGCAACCCATTTCTGCAACGGAACTGTGTTCCGCGCCCAAATTATTGCCGCCTGTCTTCAATTGAGGCGCGTCATTCACCACATCGACAAAGCCGCCTCGGCCACCGCGGTGACCAAAATCGACCGATGCAAGATTCAATTCAGCAGCGGAGAACGATATTGCCGCAACGCTTTGAGAGATGGGAAAAACCAACATCGTCGCCAGTACGAAGAACAGCCGCCCTGGCCGCTGCCAAGCGTGTGATGTCGCAACACCCCGTTTGGTATATGACTGGACCAAATTGGACATAACCGTCTCCGTCGGCCGGAATTGCACCGCCCGCGTATTGGTTGCCGTCCTGAGGATTCCTCGTATCTAACCACAATATTGTCAGCGAGGTGTTAACAATATGATTTTACGCCTTCTTTGCAACTATGTTTTTAATCACGAAATTGGCATTGTCAGCATAAAGCGTACTGGCCCATGGTCTACCGTGTTTGTTCATCGCCATGATTAATGTGAAATCAAGCTATGGGACAGTTCAAAAACGCTCCAGTATTCCCGTTAGCGCGCATTAGACATCAATGCTTATGAATCAAGACAACATAATCGTCCAAGGGGATCTTTTATTCGTCGCAACTACAAATGAGGAATAAAGGAACAGAAGATGGACCGTTATTGTAAGCTTTAAGTCGTGGCAACATAGATACCTCGTGGCAAGCTTCCGCAAACACAGCCTGCGATTGGTAATTTGATAGGCAATACCGCTCAGCTTGGCTTTATCTTTTGGCTGTTCGGCGTGGACCTGAGTGGTTCCCTGCTGATCCTACAGGTGTCCCTTACAGTTGAATTTCATTCCCTGTCATGCTGCAGCATTTCCCTGTTCCCAGTTCCAGGGAATTCAAGTTCTAAGCACCTGTCTTCAGGCAATAAATTCAGCTGATAGATGGCCGAAACCGGTTCATTTTCGCGAGTTTCCCTGTATTGCCCCGCTTATCAGGGAAGATGACACCAGAGGCCGGTTCGCCAAAGACTGTAGGTACCAAAATCCTCGTTTGTTTCAGTTCGTGTTGGTTAACCTGCCAAAGTCCTGGCTATCTTGAATTCACCCACTCTGTATGATTGACTGCGTGCTTTCGGATACCAAAAAATAAAACGGGAGGAAATAATGAAATTGAAACTTGCACCATGGGCTCTAGCTGGGGTGGTTGTGGCCGCTTCCAGTTCAATGGCTTCAGCCGCGGATTGCGAAGAAATCCATCTTGGTTCTGCCATTTCTCTGACAGGCAAATACGCAACGAACGGCGTGCATGCGCAAAATGGCTATGATTTTGCCGTTAAGAAAATCGCTGAGAATGGTGGCGTCAAAATTGGCGACAAATGCTACAACTTCCGCATCACCTACTACGATGATGAGTCCAAGGGCGACCGTGGCGCCACCCTTGCCGAGCGGCTGATCAACCAGGACGGCGTGCAATATATGCTCGGGCCCTACAGTTCCGGCCTGACCAAAGCCATTGCGCCGGTAACGGAGAAATACCAGATCCCGATGGTGGAAGCCGAAGGCGCTTCGCGGTCTTTGTTCAACAAGGGTTATAAATATCTGTTCGCAGTGCTGTCGACTTCCGAGCAGTACCTGGCTTCCGCCATTACCCTGGCCGCGGAAATGGCGAAAGCCAACGGCAAGGAGCCTTCAGACGTAAAGGTGGCGATAGCCGTGGAGAATGATCCGTTCTCGCTCGACATTCGCGCCGGCGTGCTTGAAGACGCAGGCAAACACGACATGCAAATTGTAGTGGACGAAAAACTGCCGCGGGATTTGTCTGATATGACGGCGATCCTGACCAAGGTGAAACTCGTCAAACCGGATGTCCTGATTATATCCGGGCACTCGAAGGGCGCCGCCACTGCAGTCCGTCAAATCGGCGAACAGAAAATCAATACACCGATGATCGCGCTCACCCACTGTGAGGCAGCAGACGTCACCGGTAATTTTGGTGAGTTTGCCGAGAATATACTGTGTTCGACCCAATGGGCGGAAACGCTGACCTATGAAGATGCCATTTTCGGCACAGCTGCCAACTACGAAAAGGAGTTCAAGGCAGCTTATCCAGAGTATGCCAAAAAGAAAGTACCCTACCAGACTGCCCAGGCTTCAGCTGCGGTTTATGTGTTCAAGGACGCTTTCGAGCGAGCCGGTTCGGTGGACAAGGAAAAGGTTCGTGACGCTATTGCGGCAACCGAACTTGCAACCTTCTATGGCAACATAAAATTCTCAGAAGCCGGTAACAACATCGCCAAGCCGATGGTGCTGCGCCAGATCCAGGGTGGCGAGTACAACGTTGTGGCCCCTTCAAATTTCGCCAGCCACAAACTCGTTTGGCCGCGCCAGTAAGCTGCTGAGCCATTACAAATAGCCACCGGGCGTCCTGAGGGCGCCCGGTGGTCGCATGCTGCGAATTTAGGCCGGGTCAACCGGACATCGGGGAGGCCGATCTGTCATGGATCAGATATTGTCAAATCTAGGACTGCTGTTTGAATTTCCAATCGTAAATCTGAAAATCATCCTCGACGGTTTGATGATCGGTTCCCTGTTCGCGCTGGCTGCCTACGGGTTGGCACTGGTGTGGGGTGTGATGAATGTTAAGAACCTGGCTCAGGGCGATTTTGTCATTGCCGGCGGATACGTGTCCTGGTTCCTGGTCAAAACCGAATGGCTGCAATCGCTGCTCGGCGTATCCAACAATTTTGTCGCCCTGCTTGGCGTCCTGGTTGCATTCCTGGTAATGGGCGCCATCGGCTGGGTCTGTTACAAAGTCATTATCACCAGGGTTATCGAACGCGACCTGTTCACCTCCTTACTGGCGACATTCGGCCTTGCCATCATGATGGCCCAGATCATGAACCTGTTGTTTGGGTCTGACACCCAATCCCTCAAACTCGACTATGACACGCTGTATTTCGCGGACGGACTGATTGACATCCCCATAGCCAAGTTGATTGGCGTGTGCCTGGCTGCTGGGCTGGCATTGGCCGTTGTGCTTTTCATGAAGAACAGCCGCATGGGGCAGGCAATTCGCGCCACTGCACAAGATTCCAGGGCAGCTCGGGTGATGGGTATCGATACCGAAAAGGTCTACGCTTTTACATTCTCTCTCAACGCCGCCATCTGCGGCGCGGCAGGCGCTATCATCGTCATGGTATGGGTAATTCAGCCCTTCTACGGCATCACGTATTCAGTGCGGGCGTTCGTGATCGTGACTGCCGCCGGACTGGGTAACCTGCCGGGTGTTATAGCCGCCGGGCTTGGTATTGGCGCCGCGGAGCAATATGGCAGCCATATCTTCGGCATTGGTTATCAGCAGGCAATTGCGGTGCTGTTGCTTCTGATTATCCTGATCTACAAACTGTTGCGCCAGCGCCGGCTGCGCCAAGTCTTACAATAGGAGCGGGCGATGAGCGCTAAAAAACTGACCCTCTATGGGGTATTGCTCGCGCTGACAATCGCGGCCCCGTTCCTGTTTCCGGCCTTCAAAACCCAGCTGGCCACGCTTTGGCTAATGATCATTGTCGCCTTGAGCTGGGACATGACCGGCGGGCAGATGGGGTACAATTCGCTGGGCAACATTTTTTTCTACGGTACCGGCATGTATGTCGCCGCGGTGGTGACAATCGCTATCGTCTATGATGTCGGCGAATATACCCGCGCATCGGGCGGTGGCATCTACGTGTGGACCTGGGGACAGTACTTTGCCGGCATGGCGCTTGGCACGCTGGCGGCGGGCCTGTTCTGTGCGGTTTGCGCGCTCGCGATCGGCTGGATAACATTTGGACTGCGCGGTCCCTATTTTGCCATTGGTACCCTGGGTGTGGCAATCGCTGCCGGCGAACTGGTCTCCAACTGGGAGTGGGTCGGTGGCGGTCAGGGCATTTCGATGCCCAATTATCCAGGTGATTTTGAGCAGTTCAAACTGGTGATTTATTACCTTTACGCGGCCATTGGCATCATACTGTTCATGTTTGTGGCCTGGCTTTATCAGACTCGTTTCGGCGCTGCGATGAACGCAATCCGCGATGACGAGGAAAAGGCCGAGGCCATGGGCATCCACACGCTTCGCTACAAGCTCATAACCTGGGCAATGAGCGCTTTCTTCGTCGGAGCAGCGGGGTCGGTATCCGCATTCCAGCTCATTCATTTCGAGCCGCTCGAAACCGCCTACCAGACCATAAATCTTGGAATCTTCATGGTAGTGTGCGTGCTGCTGGGCGGTAAAGGCACACTTTGGGGCCCGGTTGTGGGGGCTGTCATGTTTCAGGTGTTCAAGGAAACTACCTGGAACTACTTCCTCGGCTGGCAATGGGTAGCGCTGGGCGCGCTCATTGTTGTGGTTGTCGTGTTCTTCCAGGACGGGTTAATGGGTTGGTTGCAGCACAAACGGCCCGAGTGGTTCGGTATCCGCGTGGACAGCAAGGATGCAGCAGCAGGGAGTGCACCATGAGTGCGATTATCGAACTCTCCGGCGTTTCGAAATCTTTTGGCGGCGTTAAAGCCAATAGCGATATTTCAATGACGGTGGCGGAAGGCGGAATAACCGGCCTGATCGGGCCCAACGGTTCGGGCAAGACAACGCTGTTCAACTCGATCGTGGGCTACCATCCCATAGATCGCGGTTCGATCAAGTTCCGCGATCGGGAAATATCCAAATTGCTCGTCCCGCAAATTGCGCGTCTGGGACTGCTCAGGACATTCCAGCAAACCCGCATATATGGCGCCATGAACTGCGTCGAGAACATGCTGATTTCGATTCCGCACCGCAAGATGAGCCTTATGGATTCCTTCGGCCGCAACACCAGGGAAGATCAAGCACGCGCACTGCAAATGCTTGAGTTCGTCGGTCTGTACGAAAAGCGCTTCTTGCAGTCAGGATCGCTTTCATTCGGCCAGCAGAAATTGCTTGAGTTTGCCATGGCGCTGATGAATGAACCCACGGTTTTGCTGCTGGATGAGCCGACCGCTGGCATCAACCCGACGTTGATCAACGGGCTGATCGACCGGCTACAGCGCGCCAATACCGAATTCGGCATCACGCTGTTCATTATCGAACACAATATGCGCGTGATCATGAATATGGCCGACAAGATCTATTGCATGGCTCACGGACAGATGCTGGCAGAAGGCAGGCCGGAGGAAATCCAGGATGACCAACGCGTGATTGATGCTTATCTGGGAGCGCACTGATGAGTGACAAAAAAAAGGAATCTCGCGCTGCCGGCTATCATGTCGGCTCTGTCGACACAGTTATTTCGGTTGAGGCGGTCACCGAACAGGCAGCGGCTATTGCGCAGAAAGTCGAAACTGCCGACCTGATGGCCTTAGCCGGCAACGATCCCTACCTGTTGATCAGCGATCTGCACGCCGGCTACGGTCGCATGGAAATATTGCACGGCCTCAACCTGGCCGTTGGCCGCAAGCAGTCCCTGTGTCTGATCGGTCCCAACGGTGCGGGAAAGTCAACCATCCTTCACGCCATCTTCGGTTTCAACAACATCTACTCGGGCAAGATCGAGGTGGGCAGAGGAGAAGACAAGCGCGATATCACCAGCCTGTCGCCGCAGGACAAGCTCAAGAAAGCTGGCATCGCCTACATATTGCAAGACAAGTCGGTTTTTCCGGGCATGACGGTTGAAGAAAACCTGTGGATGGGTGGTTTTTTGAAGGACGACCCCAAGCACGCAAAGGAGGCGGCCGAACGCGTGTTTGACAAGTACTCGCGCCTCGCTGATCGCCGAAAGCATCAGGCCAAGGTATTGTCGGGAGGTGAACGGCGGTTGCTGGAAATCTCACGCGCTCTGGTCATGGACCCCGAAATCCTATTGGTCGACGAGCCTTCGATCGGCCTGGAACCGCGCTTCATTGATATGGTGTTCGATATTCTGCGTGACTTGCAGGAAGTCGAAGGCAAAACCATCGTTATGGTTGAGCAGAATGCCAAAAAAGGACTGGAGTTTGCAGACATCGGTTATGTGTTGGTCTCGGGCGAATTGGCGATCGCCGGCAAGGGTGACGATCTGCTGGAAAACCCCGACGTTGGCCGGCTCTTCCTTGGCGGTTGATGCCGGTTCCATGCGTAATGGCAATTTAAGGACGGGCCAGGGACCATTCAGTCGGGCCCTGTGTCAATAGATAAAGCGGTCCTGTCTATGCCCTTTAGGAGATAGCCAATTGCCCCGCTCTCAGTTCAATCCTCCGACTGCCCAATTATTGAATGATGTCAAGGACGTTGTCGGTGCCGCCGGGTGGAAGAATGTGGAGGACGCGCCGCGCTATTTTGATGATCCGCGCGGGCGGTTTGAGGGCAGGGGCTGCCTGATTGTCCTGCCCAACTCAACCGAGCAGGTCGCCGCTATTGTCCGGCTCAGCAACGCGGCCAGGGTGGGCATTGTGCCTTATAGCGGCGGCACCGGTGTTGTGGCCGGGCAACTGTCCATCGACAGTGAAAATGCCCTTATCCTGTCACTTGAGCGGATGAACAAGGTGCGCCAGATATCTGTCGATGACAGCGTCATCGTTGCCGAAGCCGGGTGCATTCTCGAGAATATCCATAGCGCTGCGCGAGAACATGGCCTGATGTTTCCGCTGAGCATGGCATCGAAGGGAAGTTGCTGTATCGGGGGAAATCTGGCGACCAATGCCGGCGGCATTCAGGTGCTGCGATACGGCAATGCGCGCGACCTGTGCCTGGGGATTGAAGCTGTCCTGCCGTGCGGTACGATCCTGAACGAACTGAGCCCGCTGCACAAAAACAACACCGGCTACGATCTGAGGCATCTGCTGATCGGCAGCGAAGGCACCCTTGGGGTCATAACCGCCGCGTCACTGATGCTGAAACCGGTGGACCCGGAAACTGCAACGGCTTTTCTGGCCATCGAGTCGCCGGCACATGCCTTGCTGCTTTACAACAACATCAAGGACTTTCTCGGCGACAGCATATCGGCTCTCGAACTGATGAGTGGCCTGGGGCTGGAACTGGTTATCTCGAAGTTTCCATCGCTTCGAAACCCGTTTGAACAGGGTTGCGACTGGGCTTTGCTGCTGGAAGCCACCGGGTCCCTGGGTATCGGCGACCGCCTGCAAACCGCATTGGCGGAGTGCGTTGAAGAAAAATTGGTGCTGGACGCAATTATCGCGCAATCGCAATCACAACGAGACAGTCTCTGGGATCTGCGGGAACACACTCCCGAAGCAAACCGTATGGCGGGTGCGTTTTGCAATAGCGACACATCTGTGCCGATAAGCAGGGTCGATGCCTTCATTACCGATACCGTCAAGGCGGTCCGCGACATCCACCCGGACGTCCGGATCAACAGCTTCGGGCATATCGGGGACGGAAACATCCATCACAACGTCATTCCGCCAGCCGGCGTGTCCAAGGCGGACTTGTTGATGTCAAACCCTGGCATTATCGACGCCGTTCGTATGGCGATTAACGAGACCAGCCACCGCCATGGCGGATCGATCAGCGCCGAACACGGCATTGGCAGGCTCAAGGCTGATGACCTGGAAACCTTTGCCGGCAAGGCGAGGTGCGACACCATCAGGCGCATCAAGCGTGCACTGGACCCTAACAACATCATGAACCCCGGTGTCATTATCAACTGAGCGGGTCTGGCACCAACACTTCTTTGATATGGTTCCGGCAGGGAAGCGCTTGCAATGAAGCTCACGGTTCGATGCGCCGGGCGGCGTCTGCGCCTTCAGCGTTCGCGATCTGAACGGTGCGTGGTGCCAGGCCGTCGCCGACAACTTCAACCCGGGCAAACCGCTGGCGGGTTGCCGCCTCCAGGTCGCAGACCACCCGATTACCCTGCCAGTCGACCAGCAGGTCCGCGTCGGTAATCTCTCCCGCCTCTCCGGTGTAGATGTTGCGGGTAATAACCTTGTTTTTTGCCAGCCCGGTAACCGTTTCCATCGGTCGCAACGCGACGCCATGGCGAAGCAGGAAGCGGTAGAGCTGCGTGCGTATGGTGCCGTCGACATGTTCAGCCACGGCCTGGTCGCCGGTCACCACCGTGACCTGGATTCCGGCTTCGGCCAGAACCTCGGCAGCGGCCAGGCCGTTTCGCCCGCCGCCTTCGTCTGCGATCACGGCATGGCGCGCGCCGGACCCTGCGTTGTGCGTCAGCACGTCATCCGGGGTGACAATGCTCATGCCGGAGCCTGACTTCCCGGGCAAGTCGCGTACAGGAATGGGCGCCGAACCGGTCGCCAGTATCACTGTATCGGCGCGGATTTGTTCGAGGTCATCGGGTTCCAGCCGGGTGTTCAGTTTGACCTGCACCTGGGCTCTTTCCAGCTCTTGCTCATACCAGTCGATGGATAGTCCATACTCCCTTGCAAACGGGGAATTTGCCCACAGCCGCAGTTGTCCGCCGATATGCGGACCGGCCTCGTACACGGTTACCTGATGCCCAAGGCCGGCTGCTCGTCGTGCGGCCTCCAGTCCGGCGGGGCCGGCGCCGATGACTGCCACCCGCTGTGGCCGGGTTACCGGCTTGTCGTCAGCAAACTCAAGCTCGCGGGCGGCCTCAGGGTTGTGGAAACAGCGCACAGGCTTGCCGCTGACCGCCCGATTAATACACACGTTCGCCCCGACACAAGGGCGAATCCTGTTTGCCTCGCCGGCCTTGATCTTGGCCACGATATCCGGATCCGCGATATGGCCGCGCGTCATCCCAACCATATCAGCTTCGCCTTGCGCCAGGATCTGTTCGGCCAGCGCCGGGTCGGTCACCCGGCCGGTCACGAACACCGGAAGCGTAACCGCCTTGCGGATGCGTGCCGCCAATGGCGCAAACAGGCCGTGCGGCGCCGGGCTTGCCGGCCAGTGTTCCCAGCGCATGATGCGGTCGTTGTTGGTCCCGGCCACGATGTTGAGGTAATCAAGCGAACCAGCCTCACTCAGCAGGGCGGCAATCTCGGCCATGTCATCATTGTCGAGTCCACCCGCCATCTTCTCATCCCCGGCAATGCGCATGCCGACAATCAGGTCGGGTCCCGCGGCGGCCCGTACCGATGCGGCCGCTTCCAGGGCAAATCGAACCCGGTTCTGCACGCTGCCGCCGTAGTCATCGCGGCGCAGGTTGCTGGCCGGCGAGAAAAATGCGCCCGGCAGATAGCCGAAGGCAGCCAGTATCTCCACCCCGTCAAGGCCTGCGGACCGCACTTTTGCGGCGCCGGCCCCATAGGCGGCGACCAGTTCGGCAATGTCGGAACGGGTCATCTGGCGTGGCATGATCTTGAGGACCTGCGAGGCTACCGGGGAGGGCGCCCACAGGGGCTTTCCGATATCGGAATAGTCTACCGTGGCGGCGCTGTGGCCCAACTGGATCAGACATGTTCCGTCATGCGCGTGTACCGCATCGGCAAGCTGTCGAAGGCCATTGTCCACACCGGGTCTCGTCAGGTCTATTCCGCGCCCGGAATTGGCGTGGCCGGTATGATGAAACCCGCTTGTGCCCGTCATCTGTAGCCCTGCGCCGCCGAGGCTCCGGCGGGCATGATAGGCAACGAATGCCGCGCTCGCGTGCCCGGCTTCCTCCAGCCCCGGAATGTGTCCTGTGACCAGCACCCGGTTGCGAATGGTTCTGGCACCAACCTTGAGGGGCGACATCAGGTGCGGAAAGTCAGCGGCCATGGAACGGCGCTCCTCAGATGAGTGTCGGCGGCAACGAATTGATCCCGATCGAAGTCGACCTGACGGCCAACTTCTGGTTTTAAGATTGTCGTGTTGGGTGGATATTGGCAAGACCAGTTCGCGACAGACTGCACACCCGACCAATCCATTATCGGCTATCCGGTTAGCTGCATGTTCGGTCCGGCAATACAGTGTGGATAACGGTTCTGAGAATCTTTTCGCCGTCAAGCAGGCTCCAGGAACTGGGTCAGCGTGTGATCCACAGTCCAGCCACGATGTATCCATCGAGGAGCGCAAACCTGCCTGTGAACGTGCGCCGCCCGGCAATGGACGGTCTGTGTTTCGCCACGATGCTGGCCTGGAACGTGCCGAGCGTGTCATCGGGTTCGATGCGCACGTCATGGTAATCCAGGAACACGCGCGCACCCGGGAAATACGCCTTGTAGAAGGCCTCCTTGGCAACGAAGTGAAGCAGTGCGGCGTCTCCGGACCGGCCTAGATTTTCGTCCGGGCGGCAGATCCGGGCCGCAAGGTCGCCCGACAACGGCCTGTAGGTTTCCACGTCGATGCCGATGCCAACGAGATCACGTTGCAGGCCCACGTGGGCGATACACAGCGTGCGGCAATGGCTGATCGTCCCGACAAACCCCTGCGGCCATATAGGAACCCGGCTGTCATCAGCCGGTATCGGGGCAGGCGCACAACCCAGTTTTGCAAGGGCGACGCGCGCCAGCCGGCGCCCGGTGTGAAATTCGTTGCGGCGTTTGTCCACGGCGCGGGCCACCACACCTGCTTCCGTGTCATCAAACGGTTCGACGCGCTCTAGGCCCCCCGCCGCCACAGCGGTGTCTTCGGGGGAGTTGCGGTCAATCCATCCGGCAACCAGATCAGAAACGGGTGCTGTTGCGTTTTCAAATCCGGAGGTTTCCTTCGGCATTTGTGTATCTCGCTTGGTTTGTATCTGTCTGCAGCCGGTTATGCGC
>JBPCVV010000196.1:0-8813 GCA_051010195.1 Anderseniella sp.
GCCTGGGCCATGGCCTGAGCGGCGGGATGGCGGCGCAACTGCTCGGCCATTTCCTGTGCAACAGAAAACGGCTGCCACTGGACCTCGTGGTCCTCGCCGAACCAGACGTCTTCAAGTCGCTCATCCAGGCCGTTGGCCCAGGCGGCAATCTTGCCGGCCTCGGTCATCAGGACAATAGCTGCGGGTGGTTCGCTCAACTTGCGTCGGGACAATTCACGCTCACGCGACTTACGCTGAAAATCAATCACATCACTCATGTCAAAAGTGATGCTGCGAGTCGGGTTAATGCAAGGTTTTCAAATCCTTAAGCAAGCCTTACCAAGTGTCTGTTTTGGAACACCTACTTGCTTTTGTATCAAACATCTTCCCACGGAAAGGTATCAAGCGCCTTGACGCCATCGGGCGTAACCACGACCTGTGTCTCGAGTTTGACGCATTCCTTGCCGCCTTTCTCACCGATCAGGCTTTCGACGCACACGACGCTGTTCTCCTCGAAGGTGAAGTCATAAGCTCTGTCAAAGTCCGGATGCAATGGCAGGGACGGGTATTCGTCGCATAGGCCGACACCGTGCAGGGCGACCGAATACCGGCATGGCTGATATTTCTCCGGGATTCGCCAGGATTTTTCATTGAACTCCCTCGATGTCATGCCGGCTTTGAGGATCGAGCAGTTGTGCTCGATCTGCTCCAGCGCGGCCGAGTACAGTTCATGCTGCTTGGCATCAAACTTCGTGTGCCCGATGGTCCAGGTGCGCGAAATGTCGGCGCAGTATCCGTAAGGTCCGATCAGGTCCGTATCAAAGGCGATAATGTCACCTTCACTGGCCACGAAATCCGATGCTTCGGAAAACCACGGATTGCTGTGTTCACCGATTGTAAGCAGGCGGGTTTCGATCCATTCGCCTCCGGAGCGGATGTTTTCATAATGAAGCTCCGCCCAGATCTCCTGTTCCGTCTTGCCGGGAAGTGAGTGCTCCCAGATGCGCGCCATGCCCGCTTCACAGACACGGATAGTCCATTTCATCAGTTCCAGTTCTTCCGCCGACTTGATCTCGCGAGCCAGTTCGGTCAGTTGCTGGCCCTCGACAATGGTCACCCCGCGTTCTGCCAGGGCGAATGTGCCCATTGGCTCCAGTTTGTCGACGGCAAGACGCATATTGCCGCCGCCGTGGGCTTTCAGTTCTGCAACCACCTCATCGGCCCAGGCGTTGACACGTTCGTCTAGCCGGTTGCCGGCTGAGAAATAGAACCAGCTCTTGGCCGGCCGGATATCGCGCACGGTTGCAAGGCCGTCAGCCAGGTGTTCGGCGCCGTGGTATTCGAAATTGATGGAATGGCTGTCGGCAAACAGCATGGCGTAGTGAAACGGGTTGTGGGTGCCCCACAGCTGCATGTTGGACAGGTCGAACGTGTAGCGGATATTGAGCGGGTCGTACATCAGGATGGCCGCACAATCGTTCTTGATCACCTGATCCAGCATGCGCTGCCTGCGATAGTCGCGGGCCTTTACCAGGACCGAATGCGGCACAGGAGAGCGCATTGGCCTGTCCTTGCCTTCAGGGTTGAAATAGGATTTTTTGCGATCGTCACTGAACACGGCGTCAAGCATGGCTACTTCCTTCTGGTTGGATGCTGGTTACGCTGCAAACTCACTTACCCGGTATGTGGCCTTGTCGAGCCAGGCCGGATTGATTTCGACACCCCACCCCGGTGCATCGGTTACCGTCGCCTGGCCATCGGTGATGGTGTAGGGATCTTCGACGAACAGACCGTCCTGCCAGGGATAGTAGTCGTCTCCCTCGATGGAGAATTCCAGGTATTTCCCGGCATTTGGAATGGCGCGCAGCAGATGCATGGTGCACAGCGTGACCAGCGACAGGTTGGCACAATGCGGCGTGCACGGCAGGCCCGCCTCTGCCGCCATTTTCGCCACGCGTAGCGTACGGTTCATGCCACCCATGTACATGACGTCCGGCTGCACCACATCAACAGCGCGCATGCCGATCGTGTATCGCCACCATGACAGGTCACAGTCCTGCTCGCCGCCGGTGACGTCAATCGCCAGCGCGTCGGCCACCTGCTTTGTTTGGTCGGGCTCCCAGTAGGGACACGGTTCTTCGAAGTGTGACACACCTTCAGTTTCCAGAAGTTTTCCCACTTCAATGGCTCGCGCCGCTGAGAAACCGGAATTGCCGTCCACCAGCTTGGCCACGCCATCCCCCAGCGCGTTGCACACGACGGGTACAATTGCTTCCGTGCGGCCCGGCCATTCATCCACATCGCGGCCACACTCGGCGCCGACACGGAATTTGAAGGCATCGAAACCGAATTCTTCGCGCAATCTGACGAAGCGCGCCGCTTCATCCTCGGGCGTGATGTCCCGTTTCATCGAAGACGCATAGGCCCGCATCGGTCCAGGCCTACCGCCCAGCAATTCGGCGACCGGTTTGCCTTCCACACGGCCGCGCAGATCCCACAGTGCCGTGTCCAGTCCCGCCATGGCGCGGCGCAGGTAGGAACCTGGGAACTTGTGCTCGCGCTCGGTGATGCGGTCGAGCATGTCGTCAAAATCATATGCATCCTCGCCAAGGGCATAAGCGGCCACCTGGCGGTGAAACACTTGCGCGGTAATGTCCGAGTGGTAAGTGGACACCTGTCCCCAGCCCGTGTCGCCGGTATCAGCGGTGACACGCACAAAGCCAACGAACTCATTGGCGAAGGTTTCCAGCTTGGCGATTTTCATGGGCATGCCACTGTCGCACAATTCGGCCGAAAACCGGTTCCCACTTTTCGGATCGTGCTCATGCTAACTCCTCATCCGCTTGCCGGCAGGATCAAACAGCGGTTCGTGCTGAATGCGGGCAGGGCGCATTTCGCCGATGATCTCAATCTCAAACCCGGAGGTTTCCGAAGCAAGATGTTTTGGTATGTAGCCCTGCGCCAGCGAGGCATCGATGAAATGTCCGTAACCGCCGGATGTTACCCAGCCGACCACCTCGCCATTGTGCGAAACCGGTTCGTCACCGATGACATCGGCATCACCGGCATCCACCACAAAGCTAACCCGTGCCAGTTTGCCGGCCCCGTCGTGCTCGGCCTGCGCCTTGTCACGACCGATGAAATCGTTCTTGGTCAGGTCGATGAAGCGGTCCATGCCGGCCTCGTAGGGTCCGTAGATCGGCCGCAGTTCGCGGTACCAGGTCGGGAAATTTTTCTCCAGCCGCATGGTCAGCAGGGCGCGCATGCCGAAATTGACGATGCCGTGCGCTTCGCCTGCCTGCATGATGGCTGTGTACAGCCGGCGCTCATACTCCGGCCTGACCCAGATTTCATACCCCAGGTCGCCGGTGTAGCTGATGCGGTTGACCCTGGCCGGTACGCTGGCAACATCGATCTCGCGATAGTCCATGAACCGGAAGCCGGCATTGGACACGTCCTCGTCGGTAAGAGCGGCCAGCACGTCCCGTGATTTGGGTCCGGCAATGGACAAACCGACCAACCCGAGATCGATGCGCTCGACCCGCACCGATCCGTCATCGGGCAAGTGCTGTTCAAACCAGCGCATGTGATAGACCTGCGCCGGGGCCGAACCCCACATCATGAACCGGTCATCGGCTGCCTTGGCAATGGTGAAGTCACCGATCAGCTTGCCGTGGTCGTTGAGCATTGGGGTCAGGCAAATCCGCCCGGTGCGCGGCATCTTGTTGGTCATCAGCCGCGACAGGTAACTCTCAGCCCCTGGTCCGGTGACCTCATACTTGGCGAAATTGGCAATCTCGGTGACGCCGACGCGCTCACGCGTGCCCAGCACTTCTGCTTTCACATGCTCAAAATCATTGGAACGGCGGAACGAGAAAATGTCTATCGGCTCCACGCCGTCCGGGGCAAACCACAAGGGAACTTCCAGTCCCCAATTGTCGCCCATGACGGCGCCCTGGCGTACCATCGTGTCATAGAGTGGCGTGGTCTGGTGCGGACGTGCTGCCGGGCGCTCCTCGTTGGGATAGCGGATAGAGAATCGCTTGGAATAGTTCTCGCGTACCTTTTCATTGGTGTAGGTGCGGGTTGCCCAGTCGCCGTAGCGCGCCACGTCCATGGCCCAGATGTCGCCACCCGGATCGCCGTTGACCATCCAGTTGGCCAGTGTCAGGCCGACACCGCCGCCCTGGCTGAACCCGGCCATGACACCACACGCCACCCAGTAGTTGGACAACCCCTGCACCGGGCCGACCAGCGGATTGCCGTCGGGCGCAAAGGTGAACGGGCCGTTGACGACGTTCTTGATCCCTGCGCTGCCCATGGCCGGGTAACTGTCGAAGGTTTTCTCCAGCGACGGGGTGATGCGGTCCAGGTCCGGCGGCAAAAGCTCGGCTGCAAAATCCCATGGCGTGTCCTTTGGTGACCAGGGCCTGCAGTCCTGTTCATAGGTGCCCAGCAACATGCCGGAACGTTCCTGGCGCATGTAGATCTCCGCGCCGAAGTCCGCGATCATCGGCATGTCCGAGCCGTGTTCTTCCTTGTAGGCGATCACCTCGGGCATGTCGTCGGTCACCAGGTACATGTGCTCCATGGCCAGTACCGGCAGTTCGATACCCACCATGCGCCCGACCTCGCGCGCCCACAGGCCGCCGCAATTGATCACGTGCTCGCATGTGATAGTGGTTTTTTCCGTTACCACGTCCCAACCGCCGTCGGGCCGCGGGTTGAGTTCGACAACACGGTTTTCCAGCACGATTTCGGCGCCCTGGATGCGCGCCGACTTGGCATAGGCGTGAGTGGTGCCGGACGGGTCGAGATTGCCTTCCGCTGCATCCCACATGGCGCCGGTGAATTTGGCATCGTCGAGCAGCGGCATGCGCGCCTTTGCTTCGGTCGGGCTCAAAAGCTCGGTTTCAAGTCCGAGATAGGCGGACCTGGCATGAGCCATCTTCAGCCAGTCCATGCGCTCTTCGGTATCTGCCATCAGCAATCCGCCACACCGGTGCAGGCCGCATGACTGGCCGGAAATACGTTCCAGCTCATCGTAAAGCTCAATTGTATAGGCCTGCAGCTTTGCGACGTTGGGGTCGCCGTTCAGGGTGAGGAATCCGCCTGCGGCATGCCAGGTCGAACCGGAGGTAAGTTGTGAGCGCTCAACCAGCAGAACGTCGCTCCATCCCGCCTTGGTCAGATGATACAGCACAGAGCATCCAACCACGCCGCCGCCAATGACTATGGCTCTGTAATGCGACTTCATTGGCGGCTCCCGACAGGTGCGAAGGTCTAAGACCTCATGTGTGAGGCATCAGCATCAAACAGTGGATCTTTCTGCGGGGTAGCCTTGTAGTTTTGGCCGAGAATTTCAATCTCAAATCCATCCGTCTCACTGGCCACGTCCGCCGGCACGAATCCGATGGCCACGGACTTGCCCGCCGCATGGGCATAACCGCCTGACGTAATCCAGCCGACGCACTTGTCCTTGTGATAAATCGGCTCGTCTCCAATGACATCCACGTCATTGTCATGAACGGTGAAAACGGTCATGGCGCGTTCGCCGCCGGTTTCCTTTTCCTCGGCTGCCGCGTCCCGGCCAATGAAGTCATTTTTCGACAGTGCGACGAAGCGGCCGAGACCGGCTTCGAACGGACCGTAGATCGGACGGTACTCGCGCGCCCAAGTGCCCCAATTTTTCTCCAGCCGCAGCGACAGCAGCGCCCGGCCGCCGACCGGCTTTATGTCGAATTCCTCGCCGGCTTCCATGATCATGGTGTGCAAAGTGGTGAGGTATTCCGCAGCGACCCAGATTTCGTAGCCCAAATCACCGGTGAAGCTCACTCGCGCCAGTTTGGCCGGTATGAGGCCCAAGTCCATCTCACGGAATGACATGAAGGGCAGGGCGCTGGTCGACACGTCGGCATCGGTAAGCTTTGCCAGCAGTTTCTGGGCGTTGGGCCCGGCAATCGACAGGCCGCACATTCCCAGTCCGAACGCATGCACCTTCACCGAACCGTCATCCGGCAGATGTTGTTCGAACCAGCGCATGTGAAAGTTTTCCGCCGCACCCGATCCGAATATGTAGAAGCGTTCATCGTCAGCCTTGGCCAGGGAGAAGTCGCCGATCAGCTTGCCGTCTTCCTTCAGCATCGGGGCCAGGGTCATGCGACCCTTGGCCGGCACCTTGTTGGCCAGTATGTGCGACAGCCAGCCTTCCGCACCTGAGCCGGTGATCTCGTACTTGGCATAGCCGGAGATCTCCAGCACTCCAACCGATTTGCGCACCGCACGGCACTCATCGCCAACGATGTCAAAGGCTTCGGAACGCCGGAAAGTAACCGCTTCCTCCGCCTTCTTGCCTTCGGGGGCAAACCACAAGGCGCTCTCGATGCCGTAGGATGCACCGAAGAATGCCCCCATGGCCTTGAACCGGTCGTACAGGGGGGTGGTGCGCAACGGACGGGCTGCCGGAAGCTCCTCGTTGGGGAACATGATGCGGAACCGCCGGCCATAGTTTTCCCGCACCTTCTCGTTGGTGTAGGCCATGTTGGCGTAGGAGCCATAGCGCGCAATATCCATGGCCCAGACATCGAAGCCGGGATCGGAATCGACGATCCAGTTGCTCAGTGCCAGACCGACACCGCCACCCTGGCTGAAGCCGGCCATCACGCCGCACGCCACCCAGTAGTTCTGCAAGCCCCGGATCGGCCCGATTAGCGGATTGCCGTCGGGCCCGAAGGCAAACGGTCCGTTGATGATGTTCTTGATGCCGGCAGTCTGGAACGCCGGGTGATGCTGGAAACCGCGTTCCAGGTTGTCGGCGATCTGGTCCAGGTCCGGCGGCAGCAATTCGGTGGAGAAATCCCATGGTGCTTCGGTCGGTGACCAGGGAATGCCATTGGGTTCATAGGTGCCCATCAGCATGCCCTTGCCTTCCTGGCGCATGTAGATTTCGCCGTCGAAATCAATGCAGTGAACGATCTCCCTGCCGTCATTGGCGTTGTTGTAGGCGACCACTTCTTCCATCTCTTCGGTGATGAGATACTGGTGCGCCATGCACAAGACCGGTAGTTCAAGGCCTGCCATGCGGCCCACTTCACGACCCCACAGGCCGCCGGCATTGACCAGGTGCTCGCAGGTAACTGTGCCTTGCTCGGTGACCACGGACCAGGTGCCGTCTGGCAACTGGTTGGTTTCCAGGACCCGGTTCTGGCGCACGATTTCCGCCCCGTTGACGCGCGCTGCCTTGGCATAGGCATGGGTGGTGCCTGACGGGTCAAGATGGCCTTCAAGCGGGTGCCACATGGCGCCGACAAACTGGTCCTTGTCCATCAGCGGGAAATGTTCAGCCGCTTCCTCAACCGAGATCATGCGGGTGTCCACGCCCAGGTATTTGTTGCGGGCATGGGCCATTTTCAGCCAGTCGAAGCGATCCTGGTTGGAGACCAGCATCACACCGCCGGTGACATGGCATCCGGTCGACTGTTCGGAAACCTCCTCGATCTCCTTGTAGAGATTGATGGTGTATTCCTGCAGCTTGGCCACGTTGGGGTCGCCATTGAGCGTGTGAAATCCGCCGGCAGCATGCCAGGTTGAGCCCGAGGTCAGTTCATCGCGCTCGATCAGCAGAATGTCCGACCATCCCTTTTTCGTCAGATGATACAGAATTGAACAGCCGACAACGCCGCCGCCGATGACAATTGCGCGATAATGCGATTTCATGACCCATGTCCTTGATGAAAGTATTCCATGCAGCGATGCAATCACTTAGCAGCAAGCCAAGTCATGCCTTCAAGCGACAACGGGTTTCACAACATGGCCCTGTGAGACAGTTTTTTGGCGCTTTGACAGCAGTGTTGATGGTGTTGGCGAGTGCTGCAATGCACACTGCGTTGGCCAGTGACGAAGTTGATCTTGAACTGGTGCTTGCGGTGGATGCGTCTGGCAGTGTCGACAATTCCGAATACAGGTTGCAGTTGTCGGGCATCGCAGCCGCATTACGTGATCCTGCCGTTGGGCGCGCAATCACTGCTGGACCGAACAAGCGGATTGCATTGAACGTTTTGATATGGGCGGAAGCCCGGCGGCCGAAGGACGAGACCGGCTGGTTTGTCCTGGCCAACGAGGCGGACGTGGACCGGGTGGCTGGCATAATTGCCGCCATGCCACGCAACCAGGTTGGCGGTACCGGTATTGGCGATGGCATTGCCCATGCCATCAGGTCGATTGACGAAAACACCATCCGCTCCGACCGCCGCATCGTGGATGTGTCAGGCGATGGCCGCGAAACACCGCCGCGCCAGTATTCCACCATCCTCAGTGAAGCCCGCTCCATGGCCATTGCCCGCAATGTGACGCTGAATGGCCTGGCCATCCTCAATGAAGACAAGGAACTGGATGAATATTACCGGTCGCGGCTGACCGTCGGCGAGGGCAGTTTCGTGGAGGTGGCGAAAGACTATGAAGACTTCGCCCGCGCCATGCGGCGCAAGCTGCTGCGCGAGATAGATCCCGATCCGATTGTCGGTCTGAGGTGAGGGGGGATCGGTTCAAATGACACCGCAAACCGGAACAACTCACCCATTCGGTGACAGCGCTGTTCAGCAGGTGTTCGAGCGTTGCGACAAACCGGTGCGCGACCGGTTGCTGGAATTGAGGACAATGATCCTCGATGAGGCTGCCGGTCATCCCGAGATCGGCGAGGTGCGAGAGACCCTGAAATGGGGACAGCCGAGTTATCTCCCGGCCAAACCCCGGATTGGAACGACACTGCGGATTGACCGCGTCCGCAACAGTGCCACGCAGGTTGGTTTCTATTTCACCTGCAACTCGACCTTGGC
>JBPCVV010000197.1:0-52299 GCA_051010195.1 Anderseniella sp.
CGTTGGCATCTCCTTCAAGCTGCTCGTGGTTTGCCGTGCGGGCCAGATATTTGCCGCCATGCTTGGCGACCAGCTTGTTTGCCGGCCCGATATAGTCGGCAACCCAGTCGTCGTTGGTCGGCGTGACTGCCAAAACAGAGTAGTAGGTCATGATCTTGTCCTTCGTGCTGAATTTGCGTGCGCCAGAGTTGGCGCGGCCCAGTTGACTAATTACTACTTTCAATATTTATATAAAGAGGCTGAAAATAGCTTCAGAATTCGGATTTTGGATATAATTTATGGATACCGAAAGCGTACGGCTCTTCATCATGGCAGCGGAAAAGCTCAACATTAGTGCAGCCGGACGAGTACTCGGCATGGCTCCCGCAGTGGCCAGCGCAAAGCTCGCGAAGCTGGAAAACACGCTGGGGGGCGACCTGTTGCATCGCACCACTCGAAAGGTGTCATTGTCGCAGGACGGTGTTGACTTCCTGCCCTACGCCAAAGAGATCGTTGCCCAGGAAGATGCTGCACGCGCAGTGCTCGGTGCGGGCAGTCCGACCGCAACTGGCATCCTGCGGTTCGCTGCACCAAGTTCATTTGCGCAACTTTACATCGCACCGCTCCTGCCCGGGTTCATGAAACGGCATCCCGGCATCAGCCTTGATCTGCGATTGTCCGACACGCAGTTTGATCTGATTGAAGGGAGTTATGATCTTGCCTTGCGAAATTCGGCGCTTGAAGACAGCAGTCTCAAGGGCCGCAAGCTCGCCGACGACATGCGTGTCTTGTGTGCATCCCCAGCCTACCTGGAACAGCACGGAACTCCCCGGCACCCGGATGACCTGGCCAGACACAAACTGGTCGCGTTCAGGGACCGCACATCCAGACTGCTAACCGGTCCGGACGGCAAAACTGGCGAGTTCAACCCGCATGAAAGCCGATGCCAGCTGGTTCTGGATGATGGCTTGAGCCAGAAACTCGCAACACTCGCCGGTGCCGGCATTTCGGCAAACTCATTGTGGAGCGTTCACAGCGAACTGGCTTGCGGATCTCTGGTGCGGGTCCTGCCAGACTACACGGTTGCTGACAATTCAGTGCTGTGGCTGGTCTACCCAAAATCAAATGTGCTAACCGTGAAGGTGCGGGTATTCATCGATTTTCTGTTGGAGAGGATCGGCAACGGGCCCGTCTGGACTGGACTTTCACCAGGCGAATAAAGCTCGTTGCACCTGCATCTTCCGGTGTCTGCAGACACCACGGCGGCAGACAAACCGGAACAGCGTATCCAACTTCAGAGCCCCACGTGGGTTTTCGAAATATCCCGCCTCAGCACGATGTCGCAAATGAAGACTTGGATCAGGAAAACGGGCGCTTTTCGAAGAGACCGGGAAGAAGCTCCACATCGGGAGAGTATGTGTTTACCGGATGCTTCAATGTGGGTACCATTCGCCCTGCACTGTCCATTTGAACCACACCTGCGCAGCTGGAAACGTCGATGACACATCTGATCTTCTCTGTTTGCGCGCTGTTTTTCATCACCACCGCCGCATACGCCGAAGACGAGTTCCTTGGCCAACAGTCTGTGATCAGCCTTGGTGGAAAACTCTATGACAATCACTGGCTTCAAAGTGAAAGACGGCCACCTTCAGAGCGTTATCCCGACTACCCCGATGAAATGGATATCAGCGCTTCTGATACGTGGAGGTGCGTGGCCTGCCACGGCTGGGATTATAGCGGGGCCGACGGCCATCTGGGTCAGCAGTCAGCATCTCCGGTTTTTGTCAGCCTGCGCAACAGTGCCGGAAAACCTGCACAGCAAATCAGCGCGGTTCTGAAATCGGGAATACACCGCGAGATCACCAAGATACTGCAGCCGGACCAGCTGGAAGCACTGTCTGTGTTTGTCAGCGTGGGGCAGCACGATATCACCCATGCGCTTTCCGACGGAAAGGCAACCGGTTCACCTAAGCGTGGCAAGGACATTTACGAGGGTGCCTGTGTGTCGTGTCACCAGCAAGATGGCAAGGCGTACATCCAGGGAGAGCCCGGCGACAAACCGGCTCTGGGATGGGTGGCGATCAACAGGCCGGCCCAGGCACTTCACAAAATCAGAAATGGCGTACCAAGTGCCGACATGCTGTCTCTGCGGTTCCTGCCGGAAACGCGGGTGATAGACCTGCTCGCCTATCTTCAGACGCTTGATACCGAAGTGCAGCAGTAATTCACCATACAGGTCTGCAGAATGTGTGATGAAGCAGGAACAACACCGGGCGGAACCCGTTCTTTGCCGACTGAAGACAACAGCCGTGCCGTCAGGCCGTGCCGGTAAACTCGATCTTTCCGTCAGGTAGAAGGTACAGAACCAGCGCACGGCCACCTGTCACTGTCGGATGATGTGCTGTGCCAGGCAGGTTCACACACCAGCCTGCCCCGTGCCCGTCAAATTTTGCCCCTTCCGTAACAGGCATCACCATGCAGACTTCGCCAGTCGGGTGTCGGTGATGAGGGCCGACAATATCGGTAAGATCCACCACATCGATGCTGAGATCCTGCAGATCACCGGATGGTTCGAAGACCCGCCCGAAGCGACGTCCTTCTCCACCTTGCGTACACATCCAGCCCGCCTCGATGGCCGCATGGCAGGCGCGTTCTATTGTGCGAAATGTTTCGGCATCGGGGGGAAAGCCCGAATTGAGCTTCGCTTCAAGACCGGGGGTAATGCCGGTTTGTGCAATGGTCTCGATCACCGGTCGCATCACTGCCTGAAATTCCGTCATCTGCTGCTGCGGCATAACCACCTTACCCTCTTGTTCAATGCTGTCGCATCCTGATCTTGCTCAATAGCGCTCAAGTCTGGGCAAGCATCGCAGCAATCTCGTCTTTCAAGAGCATGCGCTGCTTTCTGAGATCAGTGGAACGCTCGTCGGTGGCCGGCTCCACTCTGGCTTCGATGCGATGAATCTCGCGATTCACAAGATGATACTCATCGAAGAGTTTGGCAAAGTGAGCGTTTGACATTTTCAGCTCGTGAAGCCGGTCTACCTGGTTGGGAAATTCTTCTGCGAGCTCATGCGGGACGTGCGACAATTCTGTTTCCCCTCTATAGGCTGGATTGATCCTGTGAACGTTAGCCCCGCGGTCTTTCTATCCCCTTGACCTATATCAAACAGCGCAACCTCGCCGGAAAACCTGTTCGATCCCACCGCGATGTAGTCCGGACCCTAGTATCCGATGGCGCAACCGTCTTTGCGCGGGTCCGAGCCGCCCGTCAGAACCCCTTCATCCCGGTCGATCCAGATCGCCTGCGACCCGCCGATCGGTTTCGCCGGACGCACCAGTTTGTGGCCCCTGGCTTCCAGGCCGGCCAGGATGTCTGCCGGAATGGTGCCTTCAACCTCGACCTTGCCGGTAAACGGATCCGGGAAAAAGCGCGGCGCGTCCTGGGCCTCCTGCACATCCAGGCCATAGTCGAACAGACGGGTGAGAAACTGCATGTGGCCGAAGGCCTGGTACTCGCCGCCCATGACACCATAAGGCATGACCACCTGACCGTCCCTGGCCACCATGCCGGGAATGATCGTGTGCAACGGGCGCTTGCCAGGCGCGATGCAGTTGGGGTGGGCGGGATCAAGCACGAAACCCTGGCCGCGATTGTGCAGCATGACGCCCGATTTCGGCGCCAGCAGCCCGGATCCGAAATTATGGAACAGCGTATTGATGAAACTGCACGCATTGCGATCCTTGTCGACGACGGAAATGTAGACCGTCGACTTGTGGCGCGGGCTCGAGAACTCCGGCAACGGGTCCAGCGCCTGACTGTCATTGATCGCGGCCCGGGTCTCGGCGGCATGGTCTTCAGACAGGAACCAGGCCGCCGGCACGTCCGACTGACCCGGATCCGCCAGGTACAGATTGCGGTCGCGGTAGGCAAGCCTGCCCGCCTCGATCTCGCGATGCACCCGGTCCAGCGTGATCGGCCCGCCCTCGCCTGCCTCGATCCCGCTCATCACGTTGAGCAACATCAGCGCAATCACGCCCTGCCCGTTGGGTGGGCACTGATAGATCGTGTGGCCGCGGAATTCGGTGCTGATCGGCGTGACATATTCGCCTTTCATGCCGGAAAAATCATCCAGCGTATGCAACCCGCCTTTCGATTGCAGATGACTGACCATGTCCTCAGCCACAGGCCCGGTATAAAACCCGTCACGGCCTGTCTCGCCGATAAGCTGCAGCGTGTCGGCCAGTGCCGGCTGCCGGTGCAGCTGGCCATGGGCGAACGGCTCGCCATCTGCGCGCAGGAAAATTTTTGCGGCGTTTTCATCATGGCGCAGATGATCGTGCTGGCTGGCGAAGTCCACGCTGACCCGCGAGGATATCGGATAGCCGTTGCGGGCAAAATCAATGGCCGGTGCCAGCAGTTCTGCCAGCGGCCGGCTGCCATGATCGCGCACCAGGGTGTGCCAGGCATCGATGGCGCCGGGAACGGTGACCGAATGCGGGCTCTGCTGTTCGATCTCGGTAATGGAGTTGTCGGCAAACCATTGCGCGGTGGCCGCCGCCGGTGCGCGTCCGGATCCGTTGTAGGCGACAATGTCGGCAGAGCCTTTCGGCGCGTACAGGCAGAAGCAATCACCGCCAATGCCTGTCGATTCAGGTTCGACCACACACTGGACCGCGCACGCCGCAACCGCTGCATCAAGCGCATTGCCGCCATCCTGGAGAACCCGAACGGCAGCTTGCGTCGACAGCGGGTGCGACGTTGCTGCCATGCCGTTTGTCGACAGGACCGGCGAACGGCCGGGTTGTTCGAGGTCTCTCATATCTCATGTTCCTTTCCGGACACGGGAATTTGCTGCTGCTTTCAGGTGCCGACCACCAGTGGCGATGTCAACCGCTGCAGGGTTGCAAGAGCGCTCAGTGCCGTGATTTTTCCGGTGGGCGGGTTTTCCTCGGTGGGAATGTTCTGAATAGTCATGGCGAAATCCGATGAATCCGATTTCGCTCTGATCGAGTGTGTATTGTGCTGCACTGTCGGATCCGCCCAGATTTCCACCATGGTGCGGTCCGGCCCGATACCGGCAAGACCGAGGGCTGCCGCCACGTTCACATTGGCCGGGAAACCCTTTGCGGCTTCGCGCGCGGTGCCCGAGAATACCTTGAGCGGTTCGCTGATGCTGTCCAGATCAACCCCGGTTGCTGCAATGTGCGGTGCGCCTTTCAGCCCGCGCGGTGGTTTGCGGGTTTCCATGGTGATGCTGGTGACATTGCCCTGGGCAATCGCCTTGACGGCATCCAGTCCGATCAGCGCACCCGTCGGCACCAGGATTTTCGCACCGCTCTCCCGGGCCTGCTCCACCAGTTCTGGCCGGTCCAGCAACGCGCCGACCGAAAGCGGGACGAATATGCAGCCATTGGCAATGGCCGATGTGGCGAGCTCATCGAAAACTGATCTGGGCGCACATTCCAGCACCACATCGCAATGCTCGCCAATGTCGGCGATGGGCACGACATCGGGCACATGTACAAATCCCGAAACATTGCCGGCAGCCTTCTGCGTATCGCGCGCCGACACCGCGGACACCACCATGTCGCCCGCCTCGCCGGCATCCACGCGCCGGGCCACGGCCAGTCCGATTGTGCCGAGACCGGCAACGCCCAAGCGCAGTGTACGCGCTGCTGTCAGATTGTCTTGCATATGGCTCTCCCGCCCTGCGGGACCGAATGACGCCCCGCGCGATTGACTCAACGAGCGATACCCTTAGTCTTTTTCGTTCGCTCGGGGCAAATGCCGCGAGAGCAACAATTCAATAGTATCTTACAGGGAGAAGTTCATGCGTTTCGCCAAATCACTTCTGGGCGGCATCGCCATTGCGGCCGCCGCCTTTGGAATGTCTGCCCCGGCGCAGGCACTTGATATGGGCTGCACTACCGCCAAGCTGATCGTTCCATGGAAGGCCGGCGGCGGCACCCACATCATCTTTTCGCAAATGGAAAAGACCGTTCAGGAAATGGATGTGCCGGTGAAGCTGCAGGTTGTGACCGTTCCGGGCCAGGGCGGCAACAAGGGCGCCAAGGAAGCCCGCAAGGCAAAGCCTGATGGCTGCACGCTGTTCGCCATTCACCAGAGCGCCATCGTCGGCTACCTGAACGGTCGGGTGGACTTCACCTGGGACGGGTTCGACATGGTGGCGCAGGTCACCTCGACACCTGAAATCATGGGCGCTGCCGGCAGTGTACCGTTCAACTCGGTCGAGGAGCTTGTCGCAGCGGCCAAGGCATCGCCGGCAAGCATCGAACTCGGCGCCACCTTTGGTTCGACCAGCCAGTTCATGTGGCTGCTGTTTGAAGATCTCACCGGCACCAAGTTCAAGTACGTGCCGTTCGATGGCACCAAGGAGCGTGTAACGGCACTGCTGGCCGACACCATCAAGCTCGGCACCATCAACATTCCGACGGCAAAGAAGCACCTGGCCACCGGCGACCTCAAGGCAATGGCCATCGCGTCCGACGAACGCTCGCCCTTGCTGCCTGATCTGCCGACGTTGAAGGAACTCGGTGTCGACATGACCTATTCGCTCGACCGCGGCATCGTCGCCCCCAAAGGCACGCCGAAAGAGGTCATCGATTACTGGGCAGGTGTCATCAAGCAGGCGGCAGAGAATGCCGACTTCAAGTCTTCGCTTGAAGCCAAGGGCACCCAGATCAAGTACCGCAATGCCGAAGAATATGCCGAGTGGTTCAAGGCTGAGTACGAAGCCCATGAAAAGGTCGCCATCAAGGTCGGCATGTTCAAGAAGTAGCATCTGCTAAACACTGAACGGACCGGACATCAACCAGGTGTCCGGTCGATAATGTATTTAATTCACTCAACCACCAGGTTGGCTCGGGCATCGATGCGCACCCTCAACAGAGACACCATAATCGCAATCCTGCTGCTGTTGTTCTGCGGCCTGCTCGCCTGGTCGTCCCTGCACATCAGGCTGCCGGGCTATGGCACGCTGAAACCGTCCACCTGGCCGCAGATCATCGTCGCTGTCCTGACCCTGTTCAGCGCCATCTATTTTGTTCAGTCGCTCAGCTATCCGGATTCTGACAGCACTGAATTGGATGGTAGGAAACCCGGATTGGGCGGACTCTTCGAATATTTCCGCAATCCGATCATCTGTTTCGCCATCTACTTCGTGTTTCTCGCAACCCTGCCGTGGGCCGGCGCATTGATTGGCGGCATCCTGCTGGTCTTCGCCCTGCTCACCGTGCTCGGCGGCTGGGCACCGCGCGACCTTGTCCGCCATGCGATCTATGCCACCGTGTCCATGGGATTCATGTGGACCCTGTTCACCTTCGGCCTGCGGGTGATTTTGCCTGAGGGCGAAATCTTCTCGATCCGTTAGCGCCCGGGGGGACGAGCTGACATGGAACACATCCTCGCCGCCTTCGCTGAAATCGCCACGGTGCACACACTGTTGCTGATGAGCGCCGGAGCCATTGCTGGCCTGCTGGCAGGCGCCATTCCGGGGTTCACCATTGCCATGGCTGTGGTTCTGACCCTGCCATTTACCTTCTCCATGACCGCGTCCCAGGGCATCGCCACCATGATCGGCGTGTTCGTCGGTGGTCTGTCAGGCGGGCTGATGTCGGGAATCCTCATCGGCATACCCGGCACGCCATCTTCGGTTGCAACCACGTTTGACGGCTTTCCCATGGCGCGTCAGGGCCGCCCCGGCCTGGCGCTTGGGCTTGGCGTTTGGTCATCGTTTTTTGGCGGCGTCATTTCCGCCGTTTGCCTGATTGCCATCGCGCCGCAGCTCGCCCGTATCGGGCTGGAGTTTCAGCCATGGGACTATTTTGCCCTGGTGTTCTTTGCACTCACCATCACTGCAAGTTTGGCCGGCAAGAACCTGATCAAGGGCCTGATCTCAGGTGCCCTCGGCCTGCTCGTCGCCACCGTCGGCGAGGAAGATATCAACGGCGTATCACGCTTCGACTTTGGCTCGGACTATCTTCAGGAAGGCTTTGCATTCCTGCCGGTCCTGATCGGCCTGTTTGCCTTTAGCCAGTTGATGGGCGACATCCGCAATCCTGTCGAGGCCAGGCGCTCTCTGGTCCAGGCTGGCGACATCGATATCCGCATCGAGCACATGAAGGCCGCCAGGATCGTCCTGTCCAGATGGGTCAACCTGGTGCGCTCCTCGATCATCGGCATTTTCACCGGCATCCTGCCGGCGGCAGGCTCGTCGATCTCCAACATCCTGGCCTATGACCAGGCCAAGAAGGCATCTGCGACACCGGAGAAATTCGGCACCGGCACCGAAGACGGCATCATCGCGCCGGAGGCCTCCAACAACGCCACCGCCGGCGGATCTCTGATCACCATGATGGCGCTCGGCATTCCCGGCGACATCGTTACCGCCGTCATGCTGGGGGCGTTATTGATCCATGACGTGGTGCCCAGCCCCAGTTTTATCACTGAAGCACCGGTGTTGGCCTATTCGATTTTCATCGCCTTCTTCTTCGCCAATTTCCTGGTGCTGTTCTTCCAGTCGGTTGCGCTGAAACTGTTTGTACTGGTGACCAAGGTGAAGATGTATGTTCTGGCCGGCATCATCCTGGCCTATTGCGGCATCGGCGTCTTCGCCCTGAACAATATCCTCAACGACATGTGGACACTGCTGATTTTTGGTGTCATCGGCTATGCCATGCGCAATCTGGGCTTCCCGCTGGCCCCGATGATTTTGGGTGTCGTGCTTGGCCCGATCGCCGAACGCTGGCTGGCCCGCGCCGTCGCGCTGTCGACCGACATGAGCAATTTCATCACCCATCCCTGGTCTGTATTCTTCCTGACCTTGAGCCTGTTTTCCATGGGCTTCGGGGTCTACCAGCGCGACCGCGGCAAGAAGGTGTGGCCGCTGTACTACACGCCCTTGATGGTGCTGGCGCTGGCGCCTGCAATGTTCATGATGGAAGGTGTCATACGCCCCGGCATTGGAGTTTTGATGGTGGCCGGCGGCCTGTACGCGCTTTACCGCGCTCATCGCAAAGCCGCTGATTTCAAACCCGTTGCCGGAGAAAGTGCCTGATGAACCTTCCCGTTATCGCAATCCTGATGCCCGGTGACATGGGCCACGGTGTCGGTTCCGCATTGAGTAATGCGGGCCATACCATAGTGACCTGTTTGGCCGGGCGCAGCGAGGCAACCCGCTCGCTGGCAAACCGGGCCGGGATGCAGGATACCGGAACGCTGGCGGATCTGGTCGGCCGCGCCGATGTCATTCTGTCTATCCTGCCGCCTGCTGCAGCGGTCAGACTGGCACAACAGATTGCCGATGCCATGCGCGAGACCGGCAGCACCCCTGTCTATGTGGATTGCAATGCCGTCTCGCCCGCAACCGCCCGTGAGGCCGGCAACGCCATCGCGGCGGCCGGCGCTCAATTCATCGATGCCGGCATCATAGGCCTGGCACCCGGCAAGGGCGGCGGCACCAGGTTCTATGTTTCCGGCGCCGACGTGTCCGCCATGCTGGCGCTGGACGGCAAGGGATTTGACGTCATCAGTCTTGGCGACGAGGTCGGGCGCGCTTCGGCCATGAAGATGGTCTACGCCGCTCTCACCAAGGGAACCTGGACACTGCAGACCGCCGTCATGCTGGCCGCGGAGAAGCTCGGGCTCACCGAGGAACTGACGGCAGAGTTTGCTTTTAGCCAAAAACCGGCGCTGGACGCCATGCGGGCGCGTATTCCGCGCCTGCCCGCTGATTCCGCACGCTGGATCGGCGAGATGGAGGAAATCGCGGCGACCTTTGCAGATGCCGGTGTGACACCCCGGTTCCATGACGGCGCCGCCGACATTTTCCGAGTGCTGGCACAAACCCCGTTTGCGGCAGAAACCCGTGAGACCATGGACACAAGCCGCACCATGGAAGACGCTCTCAGGGTCTATGCCCAGGTCGATATGAAAAAGGATTAGCTCATGCACAAACGTCAACTGGGCAAGGGCGGCCCAGACGTCTCGGCTATCGGTGTCGGTTGCTGGAGTTTCGCCGGGGCCTACGGGCCGACAACCGAAGCCGAAAGCCACGATACACTGGCCGCAGCGCTTGATCTCGGCATCGACTTTCTCGATACCGCCAACGTCTATGGCGCCGGCGTATCGGAGCGGGTAATCGGTTCGTTCATAAAGGATCACCCGAACAGGTTCACCATCGCCACCAAGGCTGGAATTTACCGCGATCCGGATACCAATGTGCGCAGTTTCAACAATTCGCCCGAACACTTGCGCGAGGCGCTGGAAAAATCCCTGCGCAATCTCGGCGTGGATCATGTTGCGCTGTACTATATCCACCGCCGCGAAGCTGACCGGCCCATCGAGGACGTCATGGAAACCCTGGTGCGCTTCAAGCAAGAAGGCAAGATCAGCGGCATCGGGTTTTCCGAAATCGCGCCGTGGTCGCTGCGCCGGGCCCATGCGGTGCACCCGGTCACAGCGGTTCAAAGCGAATACTCCTTGTGGACCCGCGGGCCGGAGCTGGGTGTCATCCAGGCATGTGCCGACCTGGGCGTCGCGTTCGTGCCGTTCTCGCCGCTGGGCCGCGGCATGTTCGCCGACACGCTGCCGGATCCCGACACTTTCGGAGACGGCGATTTCCGCAATGGCAATCCGCGCTTCGTAGAACCGAATTTTTCATCCAACGTCAAGGCGCTTGACGGGTTCCGGGCATTTTGCAAAAGCCGCGGCGTGTCCCCTGCCACTGCAGCCATTGCCTGGCTGCTGCAACGCGGAGACCATCTCATCCCCATACCCGGCACCCGCTCGCGGGCCCACCTTGAACAACTGGCTGCCGGGGCAAGCCTGAACCCGACGCCCGATGACCTGGCTGAAATCGCCCGATGCCTGCCGCCCGGTTTCGCCCATGGCGACAGGTATACCGAAGCGCAATGGCCCGGTGCCGAGCGCTATTGCTAGCCTGGAACCGCGCGAAACACCTTAAGTCCGAGGAACAAAACAGATGGCTGATATATTACTGGTTTCCAACATGATGCCGCATATCCAGGAAGCCCTGGAAACCCGCCACACGCTGCATCGGCTGTACGAGGCAGATGACAAGGATGCGTTTGTCGCCTCGGTCGCAGACAGGATCGAAGGTGTCGCCACCATGGGCAAGGCCGACGCCGCCCTGATCGATGCCCTGCCCAAACTGAAAATCATCGCAAGTTTCGGTGTTGGTTATGACGGCGTGGACGCGGCCCACGCGGCATCGCGCAATGTCATCGCCACCAACACGCCGGATGTGCTCAATGATGACGTTGCCAACATGGCCGTGATGCTGTTGCTGACCTGCTCGCGCCGATTCAGCGAATGGGAGCGGTTTGCCCGTGCCGGGCGCTGGGAAGCCGAGGGCGATCCGCCGCTTGCCCGCGCCATCAACGGCCGCAAGGCCGGCATCCTGGGCCTCGGCCGCATCGGCAAGGACATTGCCCGCAAGCTGGAGGTTTTCGGATGCGTGATCGCCTATCACGGCAGAAGCCCGCAGGCTGATCAGCCTTACCAGTATTATGACAACCTGACGGAAATGGCCCGCGACAGTGATTTCCTGATCGCCATCTGCCCCGGCGGCGAGGCCACCAAGGGCATCGTCGACCGGCAGGTGCTGGAAGCGCTTGGCCCGGACGGCACATTCATCAATGTGGCACGCGGCTCGGTGCATGACGAGGCCGCCTTGATCGACGCCCTGGCAAGCGGCAAGCTGGGTCATGCAGGCCTGGATGTGTTTGCGGCAGAGCCCAAAATTCCTGAAAGCCTGCGCGCCCTCGACAATGTCACGCTGCAGCCCCATCAGGGTTCAGCCACCGTCGAGGCCCGCCGCGCCATGGGTGACCTGGTGGCCAACAATCTGTTGAATTTCTTCGACGGCAAAGGGGCGATCACGCCGGTGGCCGAGTGTGCCGGCATCAGGTAGCCCAGCTCATCCAGTCTTGCGCACCGAGGTTTCATCCAGACCGCGCATCAGGTCGAAGAATTTTTCGCCCTGCACCGTCACGTGCTGGCGCAGCAGCTTTGCGGCTGTTTCGCCAGCTCCATCTTCAACCGCCTGCAGGATTTGACGGTGTTCGTCCAGGGACTGCCTGATGCGGCCACGTACCCGCAATTGCAGCCGCCGGAACGGTTGCAGTCTTTTCTGCAGGTTGAGGGCCTGTGACCTCAGAAATCCATTGCCACTTGCCTGGTACAGGACCTGGTGAAAGGTTTCGTTCTCGCGGTAGTAGGCATCGCTGTCGCCGGCCTCCTCGGCCTGCTCGCATTTCAGGCAGGCTTCCGAAAACGCCTTGAGCTGAACATCGCTGATGCGCTTGGCGGCAAGCCTGCCGCACATGCTCTCCAGTTCACCCATGACCTCGAACATTTCCACCACCTCCACGAACCCGGGCATGCGCACGAATGCCCCCCGACGCGGTATCATGTCCAGCAGGCCCGACGCGGCAAGCTGGTGCAAGGCTTCGCGAACCGGTGTTCGCGACACGCCGAAACGGGTGCACAAGCGCACTTCGTCCAGGCGCGCACCGTCTTCGAACTCGCCGGTCAATATCGCCTGCTCTAGGGTCTCGCGGATGCGGTCTGCCGTTCTTTCACTCATGGTGTGGAGAACAATAACCGCATCTTTGTGCATCCAACAAGCAAAATCTTGTATACAATACGGTTGACTCCTGTACGCAAAGACTTAGGCTGCAAATGCTGACCAGTTTCGTCAGTCAACGGATTCAACATGAAAACGTCCGGCTGTGTTACCCGCCGGACCGGGAGGAATACATGAAACTCAAATTGACATCACTGATAGCTGGCCTTGCCATGGCAACAGCCCTGTCAGGTGCCGCTTATGCCAAGGAACTGCGCCTGTCGCACCAGTGGTCGACCAAGGATGTTCGCCACAAGGTGGCCCAGATCGTGGCTGACGAGGTAGCCAAGGCCAATGTCGATCTCACCGTCAAGATTTTCCCGTCCAAGTCGCTGTTCAAGCCGCGTGAGCAGTACAAGCCCCTGTCGGCCGGCCAGCTCGACATGAGCGTGTTTCCACTATCCTACGCTGGCGGCCTGCGTGGCGAGTACAACCTGACATTGATGCCCGGCCTGGTGAAGAACCATGACCATGCGGCCCGGCTGAACAATTCCGACTTCATGAAGAAGATCGAATCCATCATGGCCGAAGATGATGTGCGCGTCGTCGTGCACGGCTATCTGGCAGGCGGATTCGTCGGCAAGGAAAAGTGCATCACCTCGCCTGACGATGTGAAGGGCCAGCAGACCCGTGCTGCCGGCAAGGCATTCGAACAGATGCTGGCTTCTGCAGGAGCCTCGATCACCTCCATGGCATCATCGGAAATCTATTCGGCCATGCAGTCCGGCGTCCTGACGGCGGCCAACACGTCGTCTTCATCGTTTGTCTCCTACCGCATTTATGAGCAGGTCAAGTGTTACACGCCTGCGGGTGATGTGGCTCTGTGGTTCATGTATCAGCCGCTGCTGATGAACAAGTCGGCCTATGAAGGCCTGGACGACAAGCAGAAGGCGGCACTCGATGCAGCCGCTGCCAAGGCTGAAGCCTACTACCTGGCGGAAGCCAAGAAGCAGGATGCCGCTTCGGTTGAGGTCTTCGAGAAAGCCGGTGTTGAGATCAAGAACATGACGCCGGAAGAGTTCAACAAATGGCGCGATATCGCCAAGGCATCGTCCTACAAGAACTTCGTGGACAATGTGCCTGGCGGCCAGGAACTGCTCGATATGGCGCTTGCTGTCGAATAGTCCGTTCCTTCACCCTGACCGGAGGCGGTTGACCGCCTCCGGTGACCCATTCAGACTATCTCTTCAACCCCACACATTACCGAGGCGGGCAAACCATGGCGGCTGACACAAATTCCAATTTGTCAGGTCCCGGTGACAGGACCGGCTGGCTGAAAATCGTCGACCGGCTGTCAACCGCCTGCGGCTGGGTGGCCGCAACCATGATCGTGGTATCAGTGTTCATCACCTGCCAGATGATCTTCGTGCGCTTTGTTCTCAACCAGTCCACCATCTGGCAAACAGAGGCAGTCACCTTCCTGATGGTGGCCGCCACGTTGCTCGGCCTTCCTTATGTCCAGAAACTGCGCGGCCATGTGAACGTGGACCTGATACCCCTGATGATGAAGCCGGGCGCGCGCAAGGTGCTGGCGCTGTTTACTCTGTCGGTGTCCATCATCATCGTCGCATTGATGCTCGTATACGGGTTCGAGTTCTGGCACACCGCCTGGTCCCGCAACTGGAAGTCCGACACCGTTTGGGGCGTGCGGTTGTGGATACCCTACCTGGCAATGCCGGTCGGGTTCGGCCTGCTGCTGCTGCAGCTGGTTGCCGACCTGGCAGCCGTCATCACCGGTGTCGACAAGCCGTTCAACATCGACCAGGAGAGCAGCTGATGGATCCGCTTTCCCTGGGTGCCGTTCTGGCCATTGTTACGGTTCTTGTGCTGTTTTCCGGCGTGTCCGTGGCAGTTGGCCTGCTGATCGTCTCGGCCGGATTCCTGCTGATTTTTGACGGCGCGCGGTCGCTGCAGCTGCTGCCGGAAATCTTTTTCGGCAAGCTCGACAACTTCGCGCTGCTGTCAATTCCGATGTTCATCATCATGGGTGCCTCGATTGCCTCCACGCGCGCTGGCGCTGACCTTTACGAGGCCCTGGACCGCTGGCTGACCCGTGTCCCCGGTGGCCTGGTCATCTCCAATCTGGGCGCCTGTGCCCTGTTTGCCGCCATGTCCGGCTCGTCGCCGGCAACCTGCGCGGCCATCGGCAAAATGGGCATTCCGGAGATGCGCAAGCGCGGCTACCCCGATGGCGTCGCAACCGGCTCGATCGCGGCAGGCGGCACGCTCGGCATTCTCATACCACCGTCGGTGACCATGATCGTCTACGGCATCGCCACCGAGACCTCGATCGGGCGCCTGTTCCTGGCCGGTGTCGTTCCGGGGTTGCTGCTGGTCGGCCTGTTCATGCTGTGGTCGCTGTATGACACCTGGCGGTCAGGCTCCGCTGATGCCCTGTCTGGCCGGGTCTTCTCATGGAAAGAGCGCTTTGAGATCCTGCCGCGGGTGTTGCCGTTCATCGCCATCATTCTGGGTGTGCTGTATGCCATGTACGGCGGACTGGCGACGCCGTCCGAAACAGCCGCCGTCGGCGCCCTGCTGTGCCTGCTCATCGCCGTCATCATCTACAAGCTGTGGAGCCCCAAACTGCTGTGGAACGTGTTGCGCGATTCAACCCGCGAAAGCGTGATGATCCTGTTCATCATTGCCGCTGCAGGCGTGTTCTCCTACATGTTGTCCTCCCTGTTCATCACCCAGTCAATCGCCGAATGGATCGGCACGCTAGACGTCAATCCATGGGTGTTGATGTTCGCCATCAACATCTTCCTGCTGGTGGCCGGTTTCTTCCTGCCGCCGGTCGCGGTGATCCTGATGGCGGCCCCGATCCTGCTGCCCATCGTGATCAGTGCCGGCTTCGATCCCTACTGGTTTGCCGTCATTCTGACCATCAACATGGAGATCGGGCTGATCACTCCGCCGGTCGGGCTCAACCTCTATGTGATCAATGGTATCGCACCGGAAATTTCCCTGCGCACCATCCTTGTCGGGTCATTGCCCTTTGTTGCGTGCATGGTGATCGCTATACTGCTGTTGTGCCTGTTTCCTGAACTCGCAACCTGGTTGCCGGATGAAATCATGGGTGAAGCCGTATGAGCCGCATCACATATTTTCAGGACCTGCTGTCGAGCCTGTTTGAACGCCGCACATCTTCTCCGGCGAAACCGGATGCGCGCGGCATGCTGGCATTGTGCAATTCGCTGCTGGCCGACACCGGCGAAGTGACCGGGCTGCAGACCGCATCCGCGCTGCTGGCCACCTATTCCGAGGCTGATCAGGAGCAGAAGCTGGAATTCTTTCAGAGCCTGGCCAGCGATTTCGACGTGGATACCGAAGCGCTTTCCGAGCGCACCGGCGATTATGCCGCACAACGCAGCGCAGGAAATCTCACCCGCCTGCTGGATGTGGCCGAACCGCGTCGCCAGGAACTATTGCGCCGGTTGAACGGTGTGCCGGGCGGCACCGAAAAACTGGTCCGCATGCGCGAAGACCTGCTGCAGATCCTCGAGCAGGATGCAGACCTGGCGCGGGTCGATGTCGATTTCGAACACCTGTTTTCGTCCTGGTTCAACCGCGGATTTCTGGTGTTGCGACCCATTGACTGGACCACGCCGGCCCACATTCTTGAGAAGATCATCAAGTATGAAGCCGTTCACGCCATCGACAGTTGGGATGACCTGCGCCGCCGCCTGCAACCGCCGGACAGGCGCTGTTTCGCCTACTTCCATCCGGCCATGCCCAATGAACCGCTGATCTTTGTTGAAGTGGCGCTGACCGCCGACATCGCCGGTTCAATCCAGACGGTGCTTGCGGAGACCCGTGACCCGGTCCAGCCGCAGGACGCAGCGGCTGCCATTTTCTATTCCATCTCGAACTGCCAGAAAGGCCTGCGCGGTGTTTCGTTTGGCAACTTCCTGATCAAGCAGGTCGCAACCGACCTGGCATCCAGCCTGCCCAACATCAAGACCTTCATCACCCTGTCGCCGATACCGGGCTTCATGACATGGCTGAAGGCACAGGCGGAAGCCGACCCGGACGGCGCTGCAGCAAGCTATCATACCGTCGCCAGCGAGCTGACACCGGATAATGCCGATGAGGCAGCGCAGGACGAGATTGCCGGATTGAAATCCCTGGCAGCGCGGTATTTCCTGCAGCAACAGCGTCCCAAGGGCGGCCCTGTCGACCCGGTCGCCCGCTTCCATCTGGGCAACGGCGCCAGCCTCAAGACAATCCACTGGCTTGGGGACCGCTCAGAGAACGGATTGCGCAACTCTGCCGGCATGATGGTCAACTACCTTTATGACCTGAAATCCGTGGACGCCAACCACGAAACTTATTCGAAAGACGGCAAGGTCATCGCATCGCGCCAGGTTACCTCGCTTCTGGACGCCAGGTTTGATGCGCCAACCCCGGAGGAGCGGGTAAATGGCTAATCACCTGTTCGACGGCCTGTTGCGAAATGCCGATCCCGAGCGCGCCTTCGCCCAACTGGACGATGGCCGCTGGTATACCTACAATCACGTGCTGGAAGTATCTGCCCGGTTTGCCAACATGCTGGTCAAGTGCGGCCTTGAGCCCGGCGACCGGGTTGCCGCGCAAGTGCCGAAATCCATTGAAGCAGTGATGCTGTATCTGGGCACCGTGCGCGCCGGTGGCGTGTTCCTGCCCCTGAACAATGCCTACACCGCCAGCGAGGTGGAGTACTTCCTCGACAATGCAGGCCCCCGCCTGTTTGTCTGCGACCCGGCGCGCCGGGAGGAATTTGACGCACTGACACAAAGACTCGGCGTCAGGCTGGAGACCATGGGCGTATGGAAAAACCCCGGGGACAGCGCCGGGACGCTGCTGGACGCAGGCGTCGTGGCGACCCCGGAGTTCACCAACGTCGACCGCGGTCCGGACGACCTGGCGGCTATCCTTTACACGTCCGGTACAACAGGACGCTCCAAGGGAGCCATGCTGACACACGACAACCTGTTGTCCAACGCGGTTGTGCTGAAGGACTTATGGGGTTTCACCGAAGACGACGTACTGCTGCATGCGCTTCCGATATTCCACACCCATGGGCTGTTCGTGGCCACCAACACGCTGATGGTGGCCGGTGCCCAAATGATCTTCCTGCCCGGTTTCAAGGTCGACCAGGTGATCGAATGCCTGCCGGGTGTGACGTCCATGATGGGCGTGCCGACCTTCTATACCAGGCTGCTCGATGACGACCGCTTCACCCGGGAACTCAACGCCCACATGCGCCTGTTCGTGTCGGGCTCGGCCCCCTTGCTGGCTGAAACACATGTCGAGTTCGAGCAGCGCACAGGTCACCGCATCCTGGAACGCTACGGCATGACGGAAACCAATATGAACACCTCCAACCCCTATGACGGCGAACGCCGTGCCGGCACCGTCGGCTTCCCGCTGCCGGGGGTTGACCTGCGGGTGTGTGACCCGGACACGGGCGAACCACTGGCACAGGGCGAAATCGGCGGTATCGAGGTCAGGGGCCCAAACGTGTTTGCCGGCTACTGGCAGATGCCCGAAAAGACTGCTGAGGAATTCCGCGAAGACGGTTTCTTTGTCACCGGCGACCTGGGCAAGGTGGATGAGGACGGCTATGTGCACATTGTCGGGCGCGCCAAGGACCTGATCATCTCCGGCGGCTACAATATATACCCGAAGGAAATCGAACTGTTGCTGGACGAGCAGGACAGTGTACTTGAATCCGCCGTCATCGGCGTGAACCATCCTGACTTCGGCGAAGGCGTGGTCGGCGTAATTGTTCCGTCCAACGGGCAAACCGTCAGCGAAGAGGCCATCATGAATGCCATTTCAGACAAGATCGCCCGCTTCAAGCAACCCAAGAAGATTTATGTGGTTGACGAACTGCCGCGCAATACAATGGGCAAGGTGCAAAAGAACATCCTGCGTGATACCTACAACAATACCTTCTCCAAATAATTGCGAGCCCCGGGAGGCCCACTGAATGAGCATCGAACTTTCCTTCCACGGGGCTGCCCGTACCGTTACGGGTTCCTGTTTCAGGCTGAAAACCCCGCACTCATCCGTACTGATCGACTGCGGCCTGTTCCAGGGCTCGAAGACCTTGCGGGAACTCAACTACGAGCCGCTGCCTTTCAAGGCCGGCAGTATTGATGCGGTACTGTTGACCCACGCCCACATTGACCATGCCGGAATACTGCCCAAGCTTGTCCGGCACGGCTTCACCGGAATGATTCATGCCACCGAGCCAAGCATGGACCTGTCATCCGTGATGCTGCCGGACTCCGGTCACATCCAGGAGAATGAAATCGAGCGGCTGAACCGGCGCAACCGCCAGCGCGGACGCAAGCAACTCGAGCCCATCTACACCATGGATGACGCCCTGCAGACGGTTGAGCAGTTTTCGCCGGTAGACTATGAGGCCTGGGTTCCAGCTACCGAAGACATCCGGGCCAGGTACTGGAATGCCGGCCACATGCTTGGCTCCACCTCCATCGAGGTTGAAGTCTCGCAAGGCGATGGCCAGCAGCCGTTGCGCCTGTTCTTTTCCGGCGATATCGGACCCGACCACAAGCTCTTGCAGCATGACCCGGATGCACCGTCAGGCTACGATTACCTGCTGTGCGAAGCAACTTTTGGCGCAACCGACCGGGTCGAGACCGATCCGGATGAGCGCCGTGCCCTGCTGGCAAAGCATGTCAACGATGCCGCCCAAAAACGCGGCGTGCTGCTGATCCCGTCATTTGCGGTCGAGCGTACCCAGGAAGTGCTCACTGACCTGATGATGATCATGTCCAACGGCGAGGCACCATCGGCGCCGGTGTTCATCGACAGCCCGCTTGCCAGGCGCGCCACTGCGATCTTCGAAAAACATGCCGACCTGCTGGCCAATGCGGACGCCCTGAGGGCAGCTTTGAAATCACCCAGTCTCAGGATCTCCGAAACAGTGGATGATTCAAAGGCAATCGGAAAACTCAGCGGATTCCATGTCGTCCTGTCGGCCAGCGGCATGTGCGATGCCGGGCGCATCAAGCACCATCTGAAAAACCACCTGCATCGGCGCAATGCCACCGTGCTGATGGTCGGGTATCAAGCCAACGGCACCCTAGGCCGGGTGCTGCTGAACGGCGCAAAGAAGGTACGTATTCACGGAGAGGAAGTGCAGGTCAAAGCCGCCATCGAGCGCATCAACGGCTATTCCGGACATGCCGACGCGCCGGAGCTTGAGCGCTGGATTTCCGAGCGGTTGCCGGTGCACCGCAACATGTTCCTGATCCACGGCGAGGAAGAAGGCATGGCCGGACTGACGTCGCGGATCGCCAAAAATCTGATGCCCGCCTCGCGCATCCTGCAGCCGGAAATTGACGAAACCTTCCGCCTCGACGGCAAGAAGGCGACCAAGATCCACAGTGACCAGCGCCGCTCCATTGATCCGCCGGAAGCGGCCCGCAAGCCCGACTACAACAACGAACTCACGCAGCTGGTGCTGGACATCAACGAGGCGGTGGAAAAAGTCGCCGGCAACAAGAACCGCTCAAAACTGATCAGACGCCTGCGCCGGGCACTCGAGAGGGCAGAGTAGCACTTAGCGCCAATTGCTGTCTGCGTTCGCGATGCGCGATGTACGTGCTTGCCGCCAGGATAACGGCGCCGCCGGCAAATACCCAGATATCCGGCGTTTCGGCAAACAGCAGAAACCCGAACATGGCCGTCCATACCAGTTGCAGGAACGTGACGGGCTGGACAACGGTGATGTCTGCCACCGCATAGGACCGGGTCAGACAATAATGTCCTGCCGTTGCAGCAATGGTAGCGCACCCCAGCCACATCAGCTGCCCCGCATCAGGTGCCTTCCAGGTCACAATGGCAATTGGCGCCAGAACGGCAAGGCAGATGAAGTTAAGCATGATCACGATCATGGCCGCACTGTCGGTCTGTGTCAGGCGCTTGACCAGCAACATTGCCGCGGCAAACAGGGGTGTCGCGGCAAGCTGGGCAAGCTGGCCGCTCGACAGGGTTTCAAAACCCGGCCGCAGGATGATGAACACCCCGGCCAGCCCGGCGATGATCGCCCCTATCCTTCGTACCTGGATTTTTTCGGCAAAGAACAGCACTGCGCCAATCGTCATGAAAATCGGCGCGGTATAGCTGATGGCAGTGACTTCGGCCATCGGGATGCGGGCCATTGCGTAAAACCACAACAGCACACCAAAGCCGTGGAAGGTACCACGCCAGATATGCATTTTGAGATTACGGCCGCGGGGAAACCGGAAATCGGCTTTCATCAGCATGGGCGCCAGCAGGACGATGCCGAACGCATACCTGATGGCCGCAGACACCGCCGCCGGCAGGTCCGGCCCGACATTGCGGACAGAAATCATGACTCCTGTAAAACACAGTCCTGACAGTACCATCCAGCCCATGCCATGAACATTGGAGTTAACTGTTTTTGCGCTCGACGCTGGCATGATGGAAATTTGAAGCCATTGTATGTGTCTGGTTGGTTTGTGCGAGATGGTATAGGTGAAGCGCCACGCACACCACGCCGGATACTGCATGGCGCCCATGACGGTACGTCCGTCACCCGCTAAAGGAACATTCATGAGCGAAGAAAAGACACCGCACGAGCAAGTGGCATCGCCATCCTACACCTTGCCGACCCTGGACCAGGAATTCCTGCTGGGCGACTCGACCCGCGGCATCCGGTTCATGCTGGAGTACATGAAGGCCGAAGAACATCTGCGTGACTGGGGCGTCCGGTCAACAATCGTGGCGTTCGGATCGGCCCGGGTAAAAGAAGACGATGAGGGAAAGCGCGGTCACTGGTACCGGTCGGCCAGGGAGATCGGCCGTATCGTGTCGGAACGCGGCGGTGCGCTGGACCACGATGCCGACCAGCGCGACAACGTTATCGCAACCGGCGGCGGCCCCGGCATCATGCAAGCGGCCAACAAGGGGGCGTTTCAAGCCGGCGCGCCGACCATCGGGTTCAATATCACCCTGCCCCACGAACAGGAACCGAATGCCTGGTCCACGCCGGATCTGACATTCAACTTTCACTATTTCGCCATGCGCAAGATGCATCTGGCCATGCGCGCCAATGGCCTCGTGGTGTTCCCCGGGGGCTTCGGCACCATGGACGAACTGTTCGAGATCCTGACCCTCGTGCAGACCGGCAAGATGTCGGCCATTCCGATCATCCTGTTTGACAGGGAGTTCTGGACCAACGTGGTCAACCTGCAGGTGTTTATCGACGCCGGCACCATCTCTGCCGGTGATATAGACCTGTTCCACTATGCCGAAACAGCCGAGGAGGCCTGGGATCACCTGGTCAAGGGAGGCATTCTGAGCAGGACGCCTCTGCAGGCCGATCGGCCCGTCACAAAACCATTGGCTTAAACTTCTGTTCACCATATTCCGGCATTGTGGAGCCTCATGAGTTCGGTGCCATGCCACTGCCTGCGCACATGTGCGGGCGCTGCATGAGTTTAGTCAGGCGTACACAATGTCAGTTTCTGTACCACGGCGTAATCAGGTCCTGATTATCGAGGACAAACCGTCACTTGCCAGCGTGTATCGCGTGCACCTGGAAAAGGACGGGTTTTGCTGCCAGCTGGCCGCCAGCCGGGATGCTGCGGCAGCGCAGGTTGCAAACGGCCGTTTTGACGCGGTCATCCTGTCTCTGGAGCTTAGCGGGCCAGACTGTATTTCCCTCATCAAAAACTGGTCCGTCGCCAATCCGCAGGCTTCCATCATTGTCGTTGCCGCTAATGCATCCATAAACGATGCCGTTGATGCGGTTCGGGCCGGCGCCTGGGACTATCTGGTCAAACCGGTATCCCGCAACCGCCTGATCACCACCCTGACCAATGCCTGTTGTTCTCCCGCTCGCCAGGTTAGTGAAACCCAATCGGCCAGGGCTCCCGGTTCGCAAACCAGCGCCCCGGACACAATGATCGGCTCGTCGCGTGCCATGGCCGACACCCGCCGGCAGATCGAGGCCATTTCATCATCCAGCGCGCCGGCATTCATCACTGGCGAAAGCGGCACCGGCAAGGAATTGTGCGCCCACGCCATTCATGATTTCTCTCCGCGCAGCAACCAGCCGTTCATCGCACTCAACTGCGGGGCCATACCGCATGACCTGATGGAGTCTGAAATATTCGGTCATCTGAAAGGTGCTTTCACCGGCGCCATTTCCGACCGTGAAGGTGCGGCAGCGGCAGCCGACGGCGGCACCCTGTTTCTGGACGAAATCTGCGAGATGGAACCGTCCCTGCAGATCAAGCTGTTGCGCTTCCTGCAAACCGGCACCATTCAGCCGGTCGGCTCACCCCATACCCGAAAAGTAGACATCCGGATCATCTGCGCCACCAACCGCACCCCTCAGACGGAAGTGGCTGAAGGCCGGTTCCGGGAAGACCTGTACTTCCGCCTTCATGTCCTGCCAATTCACCTGAAACCGTTGCGCGAGCGCGGTCGTGACATTGCCGAGCTGGCGTCATGTTTCCTGGAAACCTGCGCCCGCGAAGAAGCCCGCTCGTTCAGCCAGATCGGTAACGAGGCGCTGGACACGCTGCTGGCCTATCGCTGGCCGGGCAATATTCGCGAACTGCAGAACGTTGTTCGCCAGGCCGTGGTCCTGCATGACGGCGAAGCTCTCGAAGCCAACATGCTGCCCGATCACATCGTCAATGCCGGAAACGAGGAGGTTTCTGCCGCCACCGGCCAGAACGGGCGCCTGTTGTGGCAGATCGAACGGGACGTGATCGAAGCCGCTGTTTCAGGGTTTGCCGGCTCCATACCGAAAGCCGCCGAAGCGCTGGGCATCAGCCCGTCCACCATCTATCGAAAACGTGAGTCCTGGGCAGAAAAGTCAGCCTGAATTCTTGATTATTCCGCCTTGACCATGTCGTCGGCATCGGAAACCGTATCGCCAAAATGCACGGCTACAACCTGTACATCGCTGTCACCGGCAGTTTTCAGCCCGTGAACGGTGCCTGCCGGGATATAAAGGCTATCATCCGGCGCCACGATCAGGACATCATCGCCGAGCACCACTTCAGCCTCGCCCGCAACGATTGTCCAGTGTTCAGACCGGTGTTTGTGATAATGAGCAGGCAGCTGCTTGCCGCGTTTTACCGAGATGCGTTCAATCCGATGCCCGCCGCTGCACGACAGGACTTCAATGCTGCCCCATGGGTGACGCTTCGGCTTTGACATCACCGTGTCGGGGTGATGATCGACCAGACGCGAAACGGTTCCTGATTTTGGCTTGGACGGAATTTCAGGCACGATACCTGTCATGACAAAACACTCCCTGCTGTTCAGGGGTCTGTCCTGCGTGAGCCTTTACCGGCCTCTTTGAGGTACAAGGCCCCTGGCCTCTGTAGGGTCAGGCAGCAAGTTTCACGCCATTGTCCTGCCTGGTGCAGCAATCAGCGATTAACGGCAGTTTGCGGTAGTTTTTGTATTGATACGGGCTGCAAAGAGCGTGCGCCGCAGGTATCGATTTCCTGCAAGTTGCAATTCAGTGTTTGCAAAATGCAAAAATCCACCGTGGCGGGTATCCCCACCGTCTGCTCGAATTTCAGAGCCGGATCGGTCTCAGGAGCCTTTCAGGTCCTTGCCGCTTTCCAGCATCTTCAACAGGTGCATGACTTCTTTCAGTTCAGGAGAAACATCCTGATGTTGTTTTGCAGATTTGGGTGCAGATTTCTCCGCAGCCATACGAAACTCTTGCTCGCCTGCGCTTTTTGCGCTGTACATGTGTCCCAGCCTTTTGCTCTATCAATATGGATAGTCTACGCCTGTGCATCCTAACGAAGACCTAAAATCCATCCGCGTATTTGGGCCCCGCAGGAAATCGGCGGTTCATCTAGTTGCGCTTCAAGGCGGAAATGGGACACGGAGAAGACAATACCATGCTTGAACCAGCAACAACCTACGAGCAGGTTCTTGATCGTTTCAAATGGCAGATACCAGAGCACTTCAATATTGCACAGGCAGTGTGCACGCGCTGGGCGCATGAAAGCCCCGATGCGATTGCCATCATCGAACACATGGTGGACGGTCCGGTGCGCAGGACCTCGTTTGCAGAGCTGGAAGAAATGTCAAACCGCTTTGCCAACCTGCTGGTGAACTCGGGCATCGGGCGCGGCGACAGGGTTGCATTGCTGTTGCCGCAGGCACGTGAAACCGCCGCTGCCCATATGGCAATCTACAAGATCGGGGCCATAGCGGTGCCGCTTGCAATGTTGTTCGGGGTGGAAGCCGTTCAGTACAGACTGCAGAATTCCGGCGCCAGGGGCCTGATCATGTCAACGGCATCACGCGAAACCATCACCGAAATCCTGCCCAGCCTCGATGCGCTGCAGGTAGTTTTCTGTATCGACGGCAAGCTTGATATCGCGCCGCACATCCATGATGAAAGCGGCTCGCTGCCAGCCACTTTCGAGGCTGTCGACACCACACCCGACGATGCCGCCTTGATGATCTATACGTCGGGCACCACCGGGCCGCCGAAAGGCGCGCTGCACGGACACCGGGTGTTGCTTGGCCATATTCCGGGCATTCAGTTTGCCCATGAATTTTTCCCGCAGCCGGGTGACTTGATGTGGACACCATCCGACTGGGCCTGGGCCGGCGGTTTGCTGAATGTGCTGCTTCCGTCGCTTTATTTCGGCGTACCGGTGCTGGCCTACAAGTACACCAAGTTTGATCCGGCAAACGCCTGGGACCTGATGGCACTGCACAAGGTCCGCAATGTTTTCATTCCGCCCACCGCGCTGAAGCTCATGCGCGCCAGCACGCCTGCCGATGTGGACAAACTCTCCCTGCGGACCATTTTTTCCGGCGGCGAAGCCGTCGGCGGCGCACTGCAGGAATGGGCTGAGGAAAGCCTAGGCATGAAAATCAACGAGGTTTACGGTCAGACCGAATGCAACCTGGTGCTGGAAAGTTGCAATGCCATCGGCGTGTGGAAGAAAGGCGCCATCGGCAAGCCGGTGCCGGGTCACACGGTCGCCATCGTGGACGATGGGGGCAATGCGCTGCCGGACGGCGAGGCCGGCAATATCGCAGTACAGCGACCGGATCCGGTGATGTTTCTGGAATACTGGGGCAAGCCGGAAGCAACCGGGAACAAGTATGCCGGTGACTGGCTGTTGACCGGAGACCAGGGTTTCAGGGATGCAGACGGGTATTTTCACTTTGTCGGGCGTGACGACGACGTCATCACTTCGTCCGGCTATCGCATCGGTCCGGGAGAGATTGAAGACTGCCTGTCGCGCCATCCATCGGTGAAACTGGCGGCCGTTATCGGGGTGCCCGATCCTGTTCGCACGGAAATCGTCAAAGCGTTTGTGGTCCTGAACGATGGATTTGAGGCGACTGACGCCATCCATGCGGAAATACAGGATCATGTCCGCAACCGGCTGTCGGCACATGAATACCCGCGCCAGATCGAATTCCGCAACGAGTTGCCGCTTACCACGACGGGCAAGGTTATCCGCAGATTACTGCGCAATCAGCCGTCTTCAAATTGACGTGTTCGGCATTGATTATCCTGACAGCGGCGACAACAGGCACTAGTCTTGACGTTTGCCTATGGCACAATTGAAGTAAATTCAGGAGATTTTTTATGACATCTAGGCTCGTTTCATCATCCAGGACCGCAATCATCGGCCTGGCAGCCGTCATCGGCGTCACAGGCGCTGCATTTGCCGGACCAATCGAGGATCGTCAAGCCAATATGAAGAACGTCGGCAAAGCCATGGGTGCACTTGCCGCCATCGCCAAAAAGGAAGCCCCGTTCGACGCAGCCGTCGTCAACACCAACGCGACCACTCTGGCGGACAATGTAAAGCAGGCCAAGGCGCATTTCCCGGAAGGAAGTGCAACCGGTGACAAGGAAACCTGGGCAAAGGCTGAAATCTGGCAGAACAAGGCGGATTTCGACGCCAAGGCGGACAAGTCCGTTGATGCCGCAATGCAGATGGCCGCGGTCACCGCAGAAGCGGATTTCGGTGCCGCAATGGGCGCTCTTGGCGCTACCTGCAAGGCGTGCCACGAGGACTATCGCCGTCCGAAACAGTAATCGCTGAACGGTTACTGACGGCATGAAACGCATACTGGCTGCAGGTATCATGGCAGGTGGCGTGGCTGCCGCGGCGGGCTGGGTGCTGGCCGCGCCGGACCCGCTGCCGGTTTCTGCGTTGACACCTCACACGGCCAGTATCGATAACGGCAAGCGGCTGTACACGGCAGCCGGTTGCCTGTCCTGCCACCTGCCGGCCAAGGATGACAAGCAGGCAGACATGTCCCTGCCATCAGGCGGTCGGTTGCTGAAAACACCTGCCGGGTCGTTTTATCCGCCCAACATCACGCCTGATGCCACCACTGGCATTGGCGGGTGGACCGATATCCAGTTCATCAATGCGGTCAAACGCGGGATTTCTCCCGATGGACGGCATTACCTGCCGGCGTTCCCGTACACGTCTTATTCGAGGATGAGCGATGCCGACGTGCTGGATATCAAGGCCTATATGGATACGCTGAAGCCGGTACAGGCGGAAAACCGGGCTGCCGAACTGCCGCTGGGCCTGCCGGTCGAAACGGTCATGCGCCGCGGCCTGGGCATATGGAAACTGGCCTCAGGCTTCGAACCGGCGGAATTCATCGCGGATGCCTCCAAAGACGATGTCTGGAACAAGGGCGCCTACCTGGTCCAGGGTCCGGGTCATTGTGCGGAGTGCCACACCCCGCGCGACTGGGCCATGGCACTGGATACATCGCGCTGGATGGCCGGCGGGCCGCACCCGGAAGGCGAAGGCAAGGTACCCTCCCTGCGCAGCCTGAAATCACGGGGACGGTTCAAGGATCCCAAGGACCTGGCCACGGCGCTGGAATTCGGCGAAACTCTTGGTTACGACAAGATGTCGTCTGGCGGCATGGCGGCGGTACAGACAAACATGTCGAAGTTGCCTGCGGAGGATCGCACGGCCATTGCCACCTACCTGATGAGTCTTGAATGAGACTTTAAGGTCTCAACCGGAAAATCCACCGGCGTCCAGAAACGCCTTTTCTTCGGCAGTCGTGGTGCGGCCCAGCAATGCATTGCGGTGCGGAAAACGGCCAAACTGAACAATGATATCGCGGTGGGTTATGGCATACGGCAGGGTGTCTTCGAGCCCCGGCTGCCGACACAGTTCCACGCATCTTTCCTGGTCAGCCAGTTGTTCAGAATGCATGAACGGCATGTAATACCAGCGCTTCACCGAAGCATCCCGATCAGCATCGTCGCCCAGGTCCAGGGCCTTTGCTGCAAGCGCGAGCGCCTTTGCATCGGCAGCAAACATTTCAGGCGTGGCGCGCTTCAGATTGCGGCTCATCTGGTCCAGCAGCAGGATCAGGGCCAGCCTGCCGTCGCGGCTGTCCGCCCAGTCATCAAGTTCGCCGGATACGGCACTGTCGTGCGCCCCGGCAAACTTATCACGCAAGCGTTTGTCGAAACCCGTATCGGCGACGAAATAAGCTTCTTCCGGTTGCGCCAGCCAGAAATCGATAACGTCGCGCCGCGTCATGCCGGCCCACCACCGGTAAACGCCACGTCACGGCGTGCTGAGCGGATGGAAATCGAGTACCCGGCCACAACATCGATGAGGGAAATGGCCAGCAGCGTGGCAAACGGGGCCGTGCCGGCCTTCTCCACCAGCAGAAATTCCACCAGCGCTACGACGAATACAGCCGTCGACATGATGTGGTCGATAATGGTCAGACTGCTGACGCGGGCGGCTTTGAGCACTTCGACAAACAACAGGAACAGCCCCGCCATGATCAGCATGTCGGCCCACTGCAGCGATAATGACGCCCCCGACATCATGTTGAAACGCATGGCTTCAGCCCACAACCAGCCGGGATCGGTAAACGCCATGACGTTATAGGCAACCAGGACCAGGGCAAGTAGCGGAAACGCCATGAGATATCGCATTGTACAGATGTTCCCCGTGAATCAGTTTTGCACACGCGGAAAACTAGCACATGAGCGCCAGACGATTAAGGGCCAGTGACGCGGATGCATCACCAGCCCTGGTTTTCGTGTGAACAACGCGCCGGCAAGCGCGCCGAGTCCAGCTGTTCAGGTCAGAAATCGCCCTTTGGCTCCAGAATCTGACGGCCCTTGTACATGCCGGTCTTCAGGTCGATGTGGTGTGGACGGTGCAATTCACCGGTCTGCTTGTTTTCCACATAGGTGGCTTCCGCCATCTTGGAACCGGACCGGCGCATGCCGCGCTTCGACGGCGTGGTTTTTCGCTTTGGAACAGCCATGACAAACTCCGTAAATGTGGGGCCGCGAAAAGGTCAATTGCCCTGCAGCCGCCTGAAAAAACGTTCCGATAAACCGGGATGGCGCGGCTTATAGCCCGTGTGAGGCCAAAACACCAGAGATGATTTGCTTATCACGGTTTCATTGAATGCGGACACTGTGCCTGCTGGGTCTCCTGGTCAAACCGGGGGAACCAGTAAACGCCACAGTCGCAGAAACCAGAGGATAACAGAACTGGTTGCTGTACAGCCACAACCGGCAATCACTCAAGCCCGTCCTTCACCCCGGCCAGCAGGCTGGCGGCGCCCTTGGTGAGCAGGGAAATGTCTGATCCGCAGGCCACGAAGGTGAAACCGTCATTGAGCAGTTCAGCGGCAAACTGTGCGTCGAACACCAGGGTGCCGACCGGCACGCCCTTTGCCATTAGCTTCTTGGCCACCGGCATGACCTGTTCCCAGACCGCCGGATGCATGGGTTGGCCCACATGGCCCAGGTCAGCGCCGATGTCAGCCGGGCCGAAAAACACGCCCGTGATGCCATCCACCGCAGCAATTTCTTCCGCCTGATCCATCGCCTGCCTGGTCTCAAGCTGCACCAGCACGGCGGTCTCATCCTCGACCCGGTCGAAATAGTCGCTCACCCTGCCGAACGAATTGGCGCGCGTGGCGCCGCTGACGCCGCGAATGCCACGTGGTGGATAGCGCGTCGCCGCCACCGCCTGCTCTGCTTCGGCAACCGACTGAACCATCGGGAACAGCAGGCCCGGCGCGCCGATGTCAAGCAGGCGCTTGACCTTGACACTGTCATTCCAGTCCGGACGCACAATGGCCGTTGTGGAGCTGGCCGCCAGTGCCTGCAATTGCCCCATGACCAGGGGGATTTCATTGGGTGAGTGCTCCATGTCGAGCAACATCCAGTCATAGCCTGCGGTTGCCAGGACCTCGGCGGAATAATTATTGCTCAAACTGGCCCACAGACCGATCTGCTTTTTGCCTTCACGAATGGCCCGGGTGAAGGTGTTGGCCTGCATTTTCATATGACTGCCTTTTCTACAAATGCTTCATTGCGCTCAATCCGGTCGTAGTTGAACGGTGACAGGTCCAGTGTTCGGTATTCGCCATAGGTGATCAGCTCCGATGTTCCCCTGCCCATGGCCGGTGACTGCTGGAAACCGTGACCTGAAAAGCCGTTCACGAAGATGAAGTTTTCAACTTCAGTATGGCGGCCGAGAATGGCGTTCTGGTCAAGCGTGTTGAATGCATAATGCCCGGCCCAGGAGTTGACCAGCTTGATGGCTTCAAACTGCGGAATGCGGTTGGCGATAGCTGGCCACGCTTTTTCTTCCCAGATACTGTGGTCTTCGACGAAATCATCATAATCCACGGCCGGATCTTCATTGGGCGGGCACCCGGCCAGATAAAACTGCCCGTCCGTTCGCATGTGCACGCCGCTTGGATCGATGGTCAGTGGCAGGTCCCGGTCGAGCGGGTTTTCCGCCGCAAATATGAACGTATAGCGTTTGCGAGGCTCAACCGGGATTTCAATGCCGGCCATGCGCGAGGTCAGCACGGCGCGCGGCCCCGACGCATTGACCACGGTACCGCACGAAACCACTTCGCCGGATTTGAGCGTAACGCCTTCAACCCGGGTACCGGCCTCATTCCTGGCCATGGCAACGACTTCATTGGCAATGTATTCGACCCCCTTCTCGCGCGCTGAACGTTTCCACCAGTCAAACAGAGTCGCGCCGTCGAAATAGCCTTCGTCGACGAGATTGTGGTTTGCACCGACAATATCGTCGAGGTTGTAGAACGGATAGGCGGCCGCTATTTCGTCCGCCGTCAGGTGTTTGGTACCGGCGCCGCAGGCAGCCTGGATCTGCTGGTTCTCCTTCAAGATACCGGCAAACTCTTCATTGTCCGCCATGTACATGTAGCCGTAGCTCTGCAGGACAGGCTGCGGCACCCGCGGATCATTGCCCATGAACTCGCGGAAATTCTTCACGAACTCGGCGCCGAACTGGGATACGCGCACATTGATTTCGTTGGAGAACTGCTGGCGAATGCAGCTGTTCGTATGTGACGTGGAACAGAACTCGTAAGAAGGGTCGCGTTCGACAACCAGGATCGACCCATCGAAGTCGGGATTGTCGGCCAGCCACCAGGACACCGATGATCCGTACATGGCTCCACCTACGATCACCACGTCGTAACTGTACTTGGCCGGTGTTTCCAAACCTTGCGTCATTCCATCGCCTCGCCTGATTGTAAACTGGGGAGATAATGCTGAATTTCAGATGCCATAAGCAAGCATGATTTCACGTCGGTCAAATGGACCAGCAGGTACCTCCTGTGGCATTACCCGAGCTTCAAGCAATCCAAGTACGGCACGGTCGAATTCACCCGCTTACGGATGGTGCGCGCCTGCCGGCGCACCTTGGGTCCCGGCTTGCCGGCATTGCGCACGGTCGGGTTGGGCAGCGTCGCGGCCAATTGCGCCGCCTGGGCTTTTGTCAACGCCTTGCCGGACTTGCCGAAATGGTATTGAGCAGCGGCTTCTGCGCCATAGATGCCCGGGCCCCACTCAGCCGTATTGATGTAGATTTCAACGATCCGGCGTTTTGACCAGACCAGGTCAATCCACATGGCAAGCGGCAGCTCCAGCGCTTTTCGGACATAGGATCGCGATGGCCACAGGAACAGGTTCTTCGCCACCTGCTGGGTGATGGTCGACCCGCCGCGCGATGGCCCGCCTTCGTTCTCCAGTGCCTGCCGGGCCACGGTCCGGAAGACCTCCCAGTCAACGCCGGCATGCTCGCAAAATTTTGCATCTTCGGCGGTTACCACCGAGCGCACCAGGTTTTGCGACGTATCGGCCAGCGGACGCCAGCGATAGTCGATCGAATTACCTTCGAAGGTCTTCCACACCATCATGGCCGTCATTGGCGGCGGCACCAGCGCATAGACCATAGTCACGACGTAAGGCAACGCCAGCAGGCCAAACAATATGTACAGCCCATGGCGCAGCCACGAACGTTTTTTGTATTTTGTGAAAGGTGCCATCGCTTGCCGGTTGCGCTCAGTTGCCGCCGGAACTAGAAGATGGCGGTAACAAGATCATTACCCCAGCCGGACGCAAGACGAAACCGGCATTGTGACAGGAGCGTGCGAAGCCAAATGACATTCCAGGCGGCATTGAAGACCACTGCCAATGAAATCGAGGTCATGCTCGACGAGCTTCTGGCGCTTGAGACATCGCGCGCACCGCGTGTCACCGAGGCCATGCGTTATTCCGCCCTGGCGCAGGGCAAGCGCCTGCGACCGTTCTTCGTATCGGAAAGCGCCCGCATATTGGGGGCCGATCACCACCAGGCACTGCGCGTGGGCTGCGCGCTTGAATGCATTCACTGCTATTCTTTGGTGCACGACGATCTGCCGGCAATGGACGATGATGACCTTCGCCGCGGCAAGCCGACCTGCCACATCGCCTATGACGAGGCAACCGCGATACTGGCCGGCGATGGTCTGCTGACGGTGGCATTTGAAATTGTCGCCGACCCGGCTACCCATGCAGACGGCACGGTGCGCGCCGAGCTCGCGCTTGAATTGGCCAGGGCCTCCGGTCACAACGGCATGGTCGGCGGCCAGATGCTCGATCTTGCCGCGGAGCAGAAACAGTCCCATGATCTTGACGAGATCATTGCCATTCAGAGCCTCAAGACCGGCGCGCTGTTTCGGTTTTCGCTGGAGGGCGGCGCCATTCTTGCCCAGGCCGGTTCCGATGACAGAACCACCATGCGAACCTTCGCCGACAAGGTCGGCCTGGCATTCCAGATCGCCGACGATGTTCTGGATGTTGAAAGTTCCCCGGAACAACTCGGCAAGGCCACACAGAAAGACGCTGACGCCGGCAAAGCTACCTTTATCGACCTGTTTGGGCTGGATGGGGCGAAACAGAAGGCCAGCACACTCGCCGATGAAGCCTGCGATCTGCTGGAAGGGTACGGCGACAAGGCCGACACGTTGCGTGAGGCCGCCCGCTTCATTGTCGAACGCAAGAACTAGCATCAGCCTCCAAAAGCCGATAATTCCCGGCTGTCTGACCCCCAGGTCTGCCATGTGAGATTCTGCACATCGCCGCGATGGGCCATGTGCGAGTGTGATTGTCATCGAGAGGGCGCAACGGGCCCGCAAAGGACAAACACAGCACAAGAAACGAAGGAACAGACCAATGAAGTCCCTCCTCATCGCAGCCATCATCGCAACCGGTTTCGCCACAGTTGGCACAGCCACAGCAAACGCCGGCGGTAGCGGCGGCAAGAGCTACGCTTACGAATATTGCCACTACTACAAGGCTCGCGCACTGGGTGCACACGGTTTTGAACGCAAACAATACATGTGGGCCAAGTACCGGGCCTGCCTGCGCGAATACGGCGCCTACTAGGCACCAGACCGCAACGAGATCAACGAATAGTTCCGGGACGGCTGGAGCTAGAGCGGGGTGAGCATAGCGAACACAATGGCTTCGCACTCACCCCGTTCAACGCATCTTGGAGACCTGGAATAAAGCTCCCAACCCGATATCGGCAGATGGTTACTCCGCTGCCTGGTTGGCACCGCCACCCCACTTGTTCACCACATAATCATCAACGATCTGCTTGAACTGATCGCCAATGTCTTCGCCGCGCAGGGTTTTCACCTTCTTGCCGTCGATATAGACCGGTGCTGCCGGAACTTCGCCGGTGCCGGGCAGTGAAATGCCGATATGGGCATGTTTGGACTCTCCCGGCCCGTTGACAATGCAGCCCATGACCGCGACCTGGAGTTCCTCAAAACCCGGATAGGCTTTCTTCCACTCCGGCTGCTGGGCCCGCAGATAGCCCTGAATATCCTGGGCCAGGTGCTGGAACACAGTCGATGTGGTGCGACCGCATCCGGGACACGCAATAACCATTGGTGTGAAATTGCGGATGCCCATTGTCTGCAGGATCTCCTGCGCGACAACAACCTCCTTGGAGCGATCCCCGCCGGGATCAGGGGTGAGCGATATCCGGATCGTGTCGCCGAGACCTTCCTGCAGCAGTACGCCAAGGCCAGCCGCGGAAGCCACAATCCCCTTGGATCCCATGCCGGCTTCGGTAAGCCCCAGATGCAGCGCATAGTCGCTGCGGGCCGAAATCTGGCGGTAACACGCGATCAGGTCCTGCACTTCCGACACCTTCACCGAGATGACGATCTTGTTTCGCGGCAAGCCGAGTTCCTCCGCCCGCGCGGCAGATTGCAGACCGGACTCGACCATGGTGTCATGCATGACAAGACGCACGTCCTTGGGCTCCGCCAGCTTGGCATTCTCGTCCATGTACCTGGCCAGCATGGCCTGGTCCAGCGAGCCCCAATTGACCCCGATACGCACCGGCTTGTCGAACTCGATAGCACGCTCGATCATCATCGAGTAATTTCGGTCCTGCTTCTCCTTGAAACCGACATTGCCCGGATTGATCCGGTATTTGCCCAGTGCCTCGGCGCAGGCCGGATGATCGCGAAGCAAGGTGTGGCCGATATAATGGAAATCACCGATCAGCGGGGTATCGACCCCCATCTGGTCAAGCCGGTCGCGAATGTGTGGCACGGCCTTGGCGGCTTCTTCCTTGTCAACGGTGATACGCACCAGCTCCGAGCCCGCACGGGCAAGCGCTGCAACCTGCTGGGCGGTACCTTCAACGTCTGCGGTATCGGTATTTGTCATCGACTGGACAACCACCGGCGCGCCGCCGCCGATCTGGATCTTGTCGCCAACCTTCACACCAACAGAATTGCGGCGTGGCTGTACGGCCGAATAGGCCATGGGCTCAACTCCTGAAATGGATAATTGCTTCGTGCGTGTGTTATTTGCATGGGTTGGCCTGCAATTTCAAGCGGCGCATCGGCGCACACCGCGCGATGATGGAAAGTCCGCCGCAATGTGGTAATCTGCCCGCTCAAAGGATCAGGAGTGATTATCATGGATGCAAAGGTGAAGGACACCGGCACCGGCCGGGACATGCAACTGATCGAGAACCTGCCCTTCGAAACGGACAATGGTATTGCAGCGCGCGGACGTGTCGGCCTGATTGTGCTGGCCAGCGACTACACGATTGAACATGAATGGCGACAGATATTTGCCCAATTGTCCGGGCTGGCGCTGTATCAGAGCCGGATATTCAACGACGACCAGATAACGCCTGAGACCCTGCGGGCAATGGAACCGCGCATCCGCGACTGCGCAGACGTGTTTCTGCCCGGTGCGAAAATGGATGTCATCGCCTATGGTTGCACTTCCGCCTCGATGGCAATAGGCGAAGAAAAGGTGTTCCAGCGCATCCGTGAGGCCCGTCCCGAAGTTGCCTGCACGACCCCTATTACGGCGGCCTTTGCAGCGTTCGATGCATTCAAGGCGAAGAAGATCGGCGTGTTGACGCCGTATCGTGCCGATGTGAACCGGATTGTTGCCGACTATATTCGCGCGCGCGGTTTCGACGTTCCGGTGTTCGGCTCGTTCAACGAAGAATCTGACGCGGTGGTCGCGAGTATTTCTCCGAAATCCATTCGAGAGGGGGTAAAACGTATACTGAAAATTGCCCCCGTTGATGCTATGTTCGTGTCTTGTACATCGGTCAGGCTTGTTGAACAGGCGGCCTCTATCGAGCAGGAAACAGGGATTCCGATTACCTCCAGCAATCATGCCATGGCATGGCACACGGCACGGCTGGCGGGAGTACATGACAAGCTGCCGCAGTTCGGCAAACTGTTTACTCTTTAGAATTCCGGTCTGTACAAGAAGCGTTGTCCCGGACAGCCGGATAAGTTGCTTGTTTGCTATTGCAAAACCAGATCGCACGTGCTTTTTCAGGCGTATGCGGAATATACCATCAGGTCATCTTGCCTTTGCTTGAAGAACACTAACGGGGGGAGGCAATTTGTCGGGGTCAAGCAGACAAAAACGAGCAAGCAAGAAAAGACGCATAAGGCAACTCATGGACTCCATGTACCGGCTTGATGCGATTTATCCCGAATTACGCGAGAACGACAACGCGTTCGCCTCGTTGATTGCAATCGTATGGTTATTTCTTGTCGACCAAAGGCTCCATCCGGCCGACACCAGAATACTCAAACGCCTGTATGACCCTTATATAAAGCTTCGCGGCGACGACATCCTGTTCATCAGCGAACGGCTGACACACAGCGCGATGAACCAGAGCCACATTCAGTGGCTGACCTCTTTCCTGACAACCAGCATTACCCGCGAACGCAGAGCGGGTTTTATCCGCAAAATGTGGACCATCGCCTATTCCCAAGGCGACCTGCACGACGCCGAGCTGGACGTGATACGCCAGGCTGCGCGTCTGTTCGCCCTGACCAACCAGGAAGCCGACCAGCTACGCGAAGAAGGCAAGGCTATGGCTGGCCGCTAGCCTGCAGCCACAGCGCAGGCCAGAACATGACTGCCAGGCCCGTCAGGCACAATGCGCCTCTCGCGACATTTGGCATGTCCCGGACAATCAGCCCCCTGCTGATCAGGTAGAGCGCAAACCCGATCCTTGCGAACGCCAGCAATGCCGGCACAAGGCCCTGCGAGGGTTCGATGAGTGCGATATCGGCGATCATGGCAAGCGGGATCAGGTAGAGCCCGACCCCCAGAGCCATGGCATGGCCCGCCACCCTGAGCCAGGGCGCTCCGGTCATGCCGGCGGCGATGAAAACCGTCCCGCATACAGGCGGTGTGATGGTTGACAACAGCGCGTACCAGAATACGAACAAATGCGCAGCCAGGAGCGGCACCCCAAGCTGCTGCAGGGCAGGTCCGGCCACAGAGATACAAATCACGTAGGCCGCCGTTGTCGGCACTTCCATGCCGAGGATCAGGCAGGCCAGAGCGGTCAGCAGCAGGGCGGCCGGCAGCCAGCCGCCTGACAAGTCGACAATCAGCGAGGTGATCTTGACACCCAGCCCGGTCTGCCCCAGCACCCCGACAATCAGGCTGGCACACAGGATGATCGACGCAATCAGCGCAATCTGGCGGCCGCTGGTCTCAATGGCTGCCGAGAAGCGCTCAACAATCTGTCGCTTGCCGGCGATACCCTGGCTGGTGAACAGAAGCAGGATGGCGGCGGAAAGAATAGCCAGCGCCGCGGCAAACTGAGCCGTGTACCCGCCGTGAAACAGGCGCTCCATCAGCACGGTAAACGGCACCAGGAAAAATCCACCGGTGATCAAAAGCGTCCTGGCCGGAATACGTGCTTCATCCCCCATGCCTTTCAGGTCATAGCGGTTGGCAAACCCGTCAACGCCAAACCAGACCGCACAAAAAAACAGCACCGCCGGCAGGATCGCCGCGGCCATGATGGCAGTGTAAGGTGTCGATGTGAGTTCCACCATGACGAACGCGCCGGCACCCATCAGCGGCGGCATGATCTGCCCGCCGCTGGAGGCGACCGCCTCTACCGCGCCGGCAAATGCCGGCGGATATCCGAGCCTGCGCATGGCCGGCAGCGTAAACGAGCCGGTCGACGCCACATTGGCAGATGCCGAGCCCGAAATGGAACCGAAAAGGGCCGAAGCCATGACCGAGACTTTGGCGGCTCCGGCCTTGAGCCTGCCGGCGCTGGCAAGCGCCAGGTTCATGAACCCCTGGCCGGCCTCACCGGCGTTCAGGACCGCCCCGAATATGACGAACACGGCGACCACGGACACCGATACACCGGTGAGCTGTCCCCACAGGCCGCCCTCGGCAATTACCAGCGTGCCGAGAAAGCTCTCTATCGGCAGGCCGGGATGGCCAAGCTCGCCGGGAACATGATCGCCGAACAGGCCGTAGACAAGAGCTACAGCGGCGACGCACGGCAGCGGCCAGCCAATGGCCCGGCGGGCCATTTCCAGCACACAGATGATGACAATGGCGCTGGCCGCCAGTTGCCCGTTTCCGACCAGCGAGCCGTACTGGTCCGACAGCCAAGTCTCGTTGAGCGCAATCCACAGGCAAACACCTATTCCGCCCACACCCAGGCACCAGCCGATGGCAGCCTCAACGCGCCCGCGCCCGGCAACCAGCATGATCCACGGCACTGCTAGGGCCATATGCAGCGGACGTGATACCAGGTTCGGGATCAGGCCGGAAAAAATCAGCCACAGGTGGAAGGCGATGCTCGCTGCCCCGAGAACCAGCCAGACTGGTCTGATTGCCGGAACAGCTTCTGGCTTTTCCATGAGAGGTGTCTAGATACCAACGCGTCTAGCGAAGCGATTCCGGCACCTTGATGGACTTTTCATCATAGTATTTCAGCGCGCCGGGATGCAGTTTTCCAACCATTGTAGAAAGATACTCCGGCGTTACGCCATTCCACCATTTCGCGGTTTCACCCATATCAGCCTTGCCTTCCCAATAGGTCTTGGTGAGCTCGTAGGCGGTAGCCTCGTCCATGGCGGTTGTCGTGTAGGCCATCACCGGCAATGTGGTCGTGGTGATGTCCTTGTCAACACCCGCATAGGTGCCGGCCGGTATGGTCAGCTTGTCGCGCTTGGTCATGGCAAACTGTTCATCGCTCAACGACAGCACGTTGACCGGGGTGGACGCGGCAGCTTCAAGCACATTGGGTGCGGGATACGACCCTGCCGTGGCAAAACCGTCGATCTGCTTGTTCTTCAGGGCTGATACGGCAGAAGACAGCTCGACCTCGGCCAGCTTGACCTTGCCGTCCAGGCCGAACAGCTTGATGTATTTCTCCGCTTCCCGAGCCCCGAAACTGCCTTTGCCGATCAGGAAGGTCTTGCCTTCGAGGCCGGTAAATTCGGTCACGCCGGAATCCTGCCGCACAACAAAATGCATGGTCAGGGACGGGATCGGAAACAGCCCCCTGATCTCATCAAACTTTGCATTCTTCGGCTCGAACATCTTCTTGCCGGCCTGCGCCAGCTTGACCAGAACTGGCGGCGTGGTGAACACGTAATTGCCGGTTCGCGTAGCCGCTTCCTTGACGTTTTGCACAGAGCCCTGCGACTCTTCCACGGTCAGGATGATGTTGCCGCCGGAGCCCTTCTTGACTGCCTCGGCAAGCTGCACACCCATCTGATAATACGATGACGTGGACTTGGCCGACTTGTAGGTAACGCGGGTTTCGGCATTCACCGCGAGCGGCAGGGCAGCCGCGGCTGTCAGTGTGAAAGCGAAAGTCAGTGTGTTGAAGCGAGACATGAACGTTGTTCCCTGTGTGTGATTTTGCTTTTTTGTTTGGCGGAGATTACACACGCTCGGCCATGATGCACAACAATTCAAACATCATTGTAACACCGGCAAGCGCCGTATAGCCCGATGCATCGAACGGCGGCGACACTTCGACAACATCTGCGCCGATGATGTTGAGGCCGCGAAGACTGCGCAACATGGCCTGGGCTTCCCTGGTGGTGAACCCGCCGGCTTCAGGCGTTCCGGTGCCTGGCGCAAAGGCCGGATCCAGGCAATCGATGTCGAAGGTGACATAGGTATCCTCGTCACCGACAATGTCGCGCGCCCGTTTCATGGTTTCATCCAGCCCGTTGGCAACGGCTTCTTCCATATCAATCATGGTCACGCCGTGCTTGTCACCGAACTCGCGGTCCGACCAGTCGTAGACACCACCGCGCAAGCCGATCTGGACGGTGCGTTTCGGATCCAGCACGCCTTCCTCGATGGCCCGGGCAAACGGCGTGCCGTGGGTGAATTTCGATCCGTGAAAATAGCTGTCCCAGAGATCCGAGTGGGCATCGAACTGCACCATACCAACCGGCTTGTCGCGGCCCAGCGATCGCAGGATCGGCAGTGAGCACAGGTGATCGCCACCTGCCGACAGCGGCCGGATGCCTGCTGCCACCACCTGGTCATAGAATGTCTCGATGCGCGACAGGGCGTCCATGAGGTCTGCCGGATTGACCGGTGCATCCCCGATATCGGCGACGTTGGCCAGCTTGAACGGTTCGATCTTCAGGTGATGATGAACTTTCCGGATCATGGCGGATGCATCGCGCATCTGGCGCGGGCCATGGCGCGGACCGGGACGGTTGGTAGTTCCGCCGTCCCACGGCACCCCGATCAGCCCGATATCCACCTCGCCCGCGTCTTCGAGCTTGACCTGTGGCAGGCGCATGAAGCTGGCCACGCCGGCAAAGCGCGGTACTTCTAGGCCGGGTACCGGCTGGTAGAAATCATTGTTGGGTCTGGGCATATGCGAAACTCCTTTTGCGTCAGGCAGCGGAGACTATCGCGCAATAACCTTGCCGACCAGAGTCTTTCCAAGCCACCAGATTGCCAGCACGTGAATGGCTGAATTCAGCCAGAACATCGGTGAGGCATAAAGACCGCTGGACCAGGCATAGGGCCACAAGGCAAACGGATACATGGCGAAATCACCGGGAAGGCCGATCCAGTGCTGCACACTGTCGCTTAGCCCGAAACCGCGGCACGCGGTCCATGGCAGCGGTTCGGGCCACAACCACCCGGCTGCGCACTTTGGCGGATCGGTAAAGGCCTGCACCAGTCCGGCAAAAGCGCCATAACCCAACTGCCATATCCAGCACCCGGCTATAACGGCAAAGCAGACAAAGCCAGTGCCGCGCCCGGCCTGTGTGGTTTCCTCTGTTTCCATCAGATTATGGCCCTCCCCCGTACGACACCTACTTGAACGCCCGCAGCTGATTGGGCAAGGGTGTGTGTGTTCACTATTCAAGGAATATCTCTCCCCATGAACTTGGCTCACTGGATCGAACGCAATGCACTAGAACGCCCAAACGATCCTGCCGTGGCCCGGGGCACAGACGTCATTCTCACCCATGGCGAGTTGCGCGACCGGGTCGAGCGGCTGGCATCAGGCCTGCAAGGACTTGGCCTGAACCGGGGGGACCGGGTCGCACTGGCCATGAAAAATGTTCCGGAATATTTCGAAGTGCTTTTTGCGATCTGGCATGCCGGCCTGGCAGCTGTTCCCATGAACGCCAAACTGCATGCATCGGAGTTCACCTATATTCTGGAAAACTCCGGCTGCAGGGCCTGCTTCGTAACCCCTGCCCTGGACGAGACCATCTCCGGCGTAAATGCCCAAGGGGTTGACCACATCATTGATGTCACGTCCCAGGCCTATGCCGACCTGCTGGGTAGCGATCCGGTAAGCATCAGTTTTGTCGAACCGAATGAGCTGGCCTGGCTGTTCTATACGTCCGGCACCACGGGCAGGCCAAAAGGCGCCATGCTGTCGCACCGCAACATCGTCGCCATGACCCTGAACTATTTCGTTGATTTCGACCGTGTCATGCCGGAAGACTGCATTATTCATCCCGCACCCCTGAGCCATGGATCGGGCATGTGGATGTTTCCGCATATATGCGCCGGCGCCTGCAATGTGGTGCCCGCATCCGGTGGGTTTGACCCGGCAGAGATATTCGCACTCGTTGCTCACTGGCAAGGCGTATCGATGTTTGCCGCCCCGACCATGGTGCGCCGCCTGACCACATGGGAAGGCGATGCAGATGTGCGCAATCTCAAGCTGATCATCTATGGCGGCGCGCCCATGTATGTCGAAGACTGTATCGCGGCGCTGGACAGGTTCGGCGCGAAATTGGCGCAGCTCTACGGACAGGGCGAAAGCCCGATGACCATCACCCATCTGTCGCGCGACGACATTGCCGATCGCGATCATCCGAAATGGCGGCACCGGCTTGGCACCGCGGGCGTGGCAGACGCCTGTGTACATGTCCGCGTTGTTGACGAGAACGGTGCGGCAGTTCCGGTTGGCGACAAGGGAGAAATAGTCTGCCGGGGAGACCCGGTGATGCTGGGCTACTGGAACAATCCCGAAGCCACTGCCTGCGCCCTGCGCGACGGCTGGTTGTGGACCGGTGATGTGGGCGTATTCGATGAAGACGGCTACCTGACCCTCACTGACCGTTCCAAGGACATGATTATTTCAGGCGGCACCAATATCTACCCGCGCGAAATTGAGGAAGTGCTGCTGCAGATGCCTGAACTGGCAGAGGCTTGCGTGATCGGCAGGCCGCACCCGGATTGGGGCGAGGTCGTGGTTGCCTATCTGGTCCGCGAGCCGGGCCGGGATGTGACCGGCAGCGAAGTCGATGCCTATTGTCTGGCCAACATGGCCCGCTTCAAGCGGCCAAAGGCCTATCGATTTGTTGAAGTGCTGCCAAAGAGCAATTATGGCAAGATACTGAAAACGGAAGTCCGTGAAATAGAAAAAACCCACGATTGGACAGACTGATGGCGGTTATTCAGACCCAGGGCGTTCACCACATCACGCTGAACGGCGCCGACCGGCAGACCTCGATTGATTTTTGGGAAGGCATTCTCGGCATGCCGTTCGTGTTTGAACAACCCAATCTCGACGCGCCCGACACCAATCATCTGTATTTCGATCCCGGTGACGGCAGGCTGATCACCATCTTCACCAATGAAGACTGGCTCGTGGATGCCACGCCCAATCCGAATGATGTCGGCAACCTGCATCACCTGGCTTTCATCGTGTCACGCGCCACCTACACCCAGGCTGCAGAACGCCTGGAAGCCGCCGGCGTCTCCAATTCAGGCAATGTGGATCGGGGTTTCATGGATTCGCTGTATTTCCGCGATCCGCTGGGCCAGCTTATGGAACTGGCCTGCTACAAGTTTGATCCCCCGCACGGCTGCACCCACGCCGATGTGCTGCACCGGGCCCACAAGATCCGGGTTAAGGCCAAGGACTACAATATTACTGACAAGCACATCGCCGATGCGCTTGTGGTGCTGGTGCAGAAATCCGCCGGCACGTTGAGTGATCAGGGTTCAAATGGGGCCTAAATGGTCAGGCCGGACCGGCAGACCTAGCGGACATTGTAGGAATACAGGAAGCGCGATGCGGTGAATGTCGTCTCCGACAGGCTGGTCCACGCAACCGCCTCGCTCCTGAAGTTCTGGATATTGTCCAGAACCTTCCGGCTCAGGGAGTCGCTGGATGCAAGGTCATTCACCACCTGTTCGGACAGAACCGCAAACCCACTCAAGACCGACTTGGGAAACTGCTTCAGAATAACGCCATGTTCCTTGATAAGCGTTCTCAGTGAGGAGTTGTTCTTGGCCACGAATTCGCTCAGCACCAGCTGGTTTACCGCCACATTGGCCGCCTCGACCACCGACTTCAGGTCCGCCGGAAGTTTCTCCCACTCGCTCAGATTGATAAAATTGTCCAGCGTCGTTCCCGGCTCATGCCAGCCCGGATAATAATAGTACTTGGCCTTCTTGTAGAGACCGAATGCCAGGTCGTTGTACGGGCCTACCCATTCGGTTGCATCGATACTGCCTGATTCAAGGGCGCCCAGAATTTCGGAACCAGGCAGGTTTACCACATTGCCGCCGGCTGCCTTGATCACCTCCCCGCCAAGGCCGGGTATTCGCATCTTCAGGCCGCGATAGGCTTCCAGGTCGTTGACTTCCTTGTTGAACCAGCCGCCCATCTGCACGCCGGAGTTGCCCGACACAAAAAACTTGCAGCCAAGCTCGCTGTACATTTCATCGGCCAGCTGCTGGCCGCCGCCATACTGGATCCAGCTGTTCTGTTCCTGGGCCGTCATGCCGAAGGGAAACGCCGACAGGAACGCAATCGCGGGGATCTTGTCGTGCCAGTAATACGGCGTGCCGTGGCCCATTTCGACCTCGCCTTTTCTTACCGCGTCCAGCGAGTCAAATGGCTTTACCAACTCGCCACCGCCAAAAACTTTGACCCTGAGCTTGCCTTCGCTGCCCTGCTCGATGAATTTTGCCAGTAATTCCGCTCCGGTACCGAGACCGGGGAAATTTTTTGGCCAGGTTGTCACCATGCGCCATTCCCGAAGTCCCTGTGAGATAGCGGGGGTTGCCAGGCCGGCCGTACTTACCCCCGCGGCACCTGTGACCGCTGCAGTCTTGAGAAAGTCGCGTCTTTTCATTGCGCAAAGCACCCCTCTTTGATTTGGCGTCCGGCAGGACGGATTTCCAAACGCGGTCATTGCCACGATTCTGTACTGAAGCGCTTGCATCAGCCAGACAGGAGTCGATACCCGGGGCGATTACTCGAAACTTGACCCTGACATTTCTATTCCGCGACCGTTCTGGTCTGCAAAGGTGCCCTTCGATCGTTCCTTGACGGCATTACAAATATTGCCGCCCGATAATTGCCATAGGCAGGACAAATTGTTTTGCACCCATGCATGGCTATCCGGCGGCGTAAATGTGGTCAAAGTTGGTAAAGGGTATAGGGGGCTTCTAGCAGGAGCTACGTAAATGACTTGTGCCAATACATGCGGAACTGCACTCGTTCGGTTATGCTCAGCCTTGCTTGGGGCGTGCCTTGCGCTTCTGTCTCTCGGGCTGCCCGCCCAGGGACAACAATTCCTCGAAAAGGTTAGACAGGACTCAAACGCCGGCACGGTCAGGATCCTGACATCCGGTGTGGAAGGTGCCCGCATGATCGACGAGATTGCGTTCACCGTAAACGAGACGGGGCAAATGCGGGTCCTGACAATGATCGGCGATGGCGGTGTTCAGAACGTCAACGACATCCTGTTCCTGCGCGGCATCGATATGGGTGTCGTGCACCACGATACACTTGCCCTTCTGCGCAAGGAGAAAACCTACGGCAGAATAGAAAAACGGTTGCGCTTCATCACCAAGCTGTTTGACGAGGAAATACACCTCATTTCGCGTAGCGGCATCGAAAACATCTCCCAGCTGGCAGGCCGCAAAGTGAATTTCGGCAGGGCCGGGTCGGGCACTTACGCGCGCGCGGCCCGGATATTCAAGGCATTGGAAATAGAAGTGGTTCCGGTCAATTTCGACCCGACGCAGGGATTGGAAAAAGTCGCCACCGGTGAAATCGCGGCGGCGATTTACGTGGCGGCGAAACCATCGCCTATCCTGCAAACGATTGCCGCCGGCTCCGGCCTTCGCATACTGTCGATCCCGGCAACCGGCGGGTTGCAAACTGCCTATCGCAAATCGACCCTGAGCCGGACCGACTACCCTAACCTGATGCCGGATGACAAGCTGGTTGATACCATTGCCGTTGAATCAATGCTGGTTGCTTACCTATGGTCTTCGCCCAATGAAAGGTCCGGGAAAATAGCCAATTTCGTGACCACGTTTTTTGACCGCATTGGTGAAATTCAAAAGCCTTACAGATCCGCCAAATGGCAGGAGATCGATGTGTTGGCGGATGTTCCGGGCTGGCGCCGGCTGCAGATCGCGCAGGACTGGGTCTCGACCAAGTATGCCGAGAGACGCAAGCAGGACGAATTGCTCGTGGCATCATCCACCGATGCACTGGAGCAGCAGTTTACCAATTTCCTGGACACCATCGAGCAAAGCGGCAAGCTGCAACAGGTATTCCAGGAACCTGAACCCGAGGAAAACATGGAAGACCTGTTTCGCGACTTCATGCAGTGGCGCAATTCTCAAAACCAGGAATAGGTCACATGAACGTTTCGCTTGCATTGAGCCGGCCAGCCACCGCGACATCAGTTCACCGGTGACGGCACTAAGAGAGCTGTTTGCGGGAAGGCCGGCAACAGCGCAATTATCGCGAACACGGTGATCACGAAGGCTGCTGCCCCCTTCATGACGTCGAGCATTTCACCGCGTCCGCGAACACCCTGAGCGACATATAGATTGATTCCGTATGGAGCCCTGCACGCCATTACAATACGGCCTCCCCTCAATTCAAACTGATTGATGAAACATCCAGCTATTCCATAAATTCAATTTCTGGACAGTGACGATCCTCAGCTTGCGAAGGCGTTTCCCGCGCTGCCGTCCGCGACCTTCAGCAACAGTTTCAGGTTATCCAGCGCGGCTTGGGCGCGGCGATCGATCTGCGGTTGTTTCAGGGCAGGCACAGCGCCCAGCACCCGCCTGATCTGCAGGTCACCGACCAGCAGATCCAGATAGAGGCCAACCGCCCGCGCTGCATCCTCGAACTGGAGCAGGCCAGCGTCCCGCGCCTTGATGAAAACGTCCGCGATCAGAGGAGCGACAGTTCCCCTGCCGGCCTGGGTCAGTTCCCGTGCCAGTTCACCTGACGGGTCCGCAGCCGCCGCCCGGTTCAAGGTGATGGCCTTGTCGCTGACCAGCAGCCCCAGCAGCAGCGGTCCGAGCGCCTGGAGCGTGGCTTCCGGCGGCCGGTCCCGCGCCAGGTCATTTTCCAGCAGTGCTCTGACCTCGCCGGCATTGGCCTCGACAAGCGACCTGAACAGTCCCTGCTTGTTGCCGTACCAGTTGTAGAGTGTTTCGTTCGACGCCCTGGCGCGCTTGGCCACCGACAACATCGATGTTGCCAGGTAACCTTTTTGCGCCAGCAACTCCAAGGCGGCCTGCTCGATCCGCTCCTTGCGCGCCGCCTTGTTCTCATCCCGCATCTGTCTGGTCTCCCAAAGTCGTTGACAATAAGCGTACACGTTGTTACGGATAATACAACCGTACATATCATTACGTTTATGGAGCATGCCATGATGAACTCTCTCAAGATCCGCCACGCCAACGCGGCCCTGAGCGCGCTGATTATCCTGCAATTGACCATGCTCGGCGCGCTGTTTGCACAATCCGCCCCGCATCCGCCTGCAACCATCCCACTGTTTGGTATTGCACCGTTCCTGGCCGCCGCCCTGTCGGCGGCAGCAGCAGCCATCATCATCGGACCACTGGATAGCGCCCCGGGCCGCATCCTGTCGGTGCTGGCAGCCCTGATGGCCCTGTTGTCTTACGGGCCGCAAAAATATCTGGATACACAGTTTGCCCTGATCTGGCCGGCCGTAATCGCCGGTCAGATAGCAGCCGTCACCATCATCATCCTGGTCGCAACGACAGCGATGAGACGGTCAAAAACATGATCGACCACATGCCCTACCCCACGCTCATCGCCAGGATACGGCTGAGATGGGTATAGGGCCGGCCGGTTTCCCCGTGCCACTGGTTGAAGGCTGCCTGTACCGCGGCCATGTCCTTCTTCGATGATGGAATTTTCGCTACAATCCCTTCGCGCATCAGTGCATTGGTTACATCTACCGACAGGATAAAGCCATCCTTGCCGATGAAGCGTAGCGCGTACTGGCCGGTATTGCCGCCAAGTCGTGATCCCTGCTTCTTCATCAGGTCCAGCAGGCCGATCTGGTCCGATGCCGGCCAGGCGCCGAGAAACTTCGCCGCCGTGCCATGTTCGCGCGCCAGGTCAACCAGCCAGATGGCATTGTCGCGCACCGACATGATCTTCGCGCCGTGCCGGACAATGCGGGTGTCCTTAAGCAGCGCTTCATATTCCTCGTCCGGCAACATCGCCAGAAAGTTGGGATTGAAACCGTGAAACGCTTCTTCGAACCCCGGCCATTTCTTCTCGATGACCTTCCAGTTGAACCCGGAATTGAAAATGCAGCGGGCAAAGTTAGCCAGCCAGCGGTCATCGCCCAAAGCGACCACCTCAGATTGCTCCGGCACCGGCTGCAGCAAGGCTTGCATTGCCGCTTCGCCGCCCTTGTTGTTGGCAGCCAAAGTTTCAATCTCCGCAAAATGACGCATATCTCTAACCTTTCACAAACAGCTTGCGCGGCGTGTTACACAGGCACTCGACGCCGGTCACCGTAATCAGGATCGGCTCAGTGATTTCCAGGCCACCGTCATCGAGCCACAGGGCCGGCATGAAATGGAAAACCATGCCCGGCTTTAGCACCGTCTTGTCGCCGCGCCGGAACGACATGGTACGCTCGCCCCAGTCCGGCGGATAGCTCAGACCGATAGAATACCCGGTGCGGGAATCCTTGGAGAACCCGTGCCGTTCCAATGTATCGTAAAAGGCAATGGCAATGTCCTCGCAGGTATTGCCGGGCAGGGCTTGCTCCAAACCCATGTCCACGGCCTCCAGCACGGCCTTCTCAGCATCCAGGTACTTCTGCGGCACCTTGCCGAGGAACAGGGTGCGTGACTGCGGGCAGTTGTAGCGCCTGTAGCATCCGGCGATTTCAAAGAACGTGCTTTCGCCCGACCTGAACGGTTCATCGTTCCAGGTCAGGTGCGGCGCGGTTGCGTCGATGCCCGACGGCAGCATCGGCACGATGGCCGGATAGTCGCCCCAGTGGCCGTTGGCGCCCTCGATCGACACCTTGTACAGTTCCGCCACCAGCCTGTTCTTGGGCAGGCCCGGCTCCGCCATGTCAACGATGGTGGCATGCATGCGCTCGACAATCCCGGCGGCCCGGCGCATGAACTCGATTTCTCGGTTCGACTTGACGGCGCGCTGCCAGTTCACCAGCCCATTGGCATCGCAGAACTGCGCATCAGGCAGATGCGTCTTCAGCGCTTCCCAGGCCGCCGCGGTGAACCAGTAATTGTCCATCTCAACGCCGATACGTGCAGTTTGCCAGCCGCGTTCGGCAATGACGCCCGACAGGTGATCCATGGGATGGCGCTCACAAGACTGCACGAAGTGATCGGGATATCCGATGATGTTGTCGTGCTGCATGAAGGCCGTTCGGTAGGCACCGTTGGCATCCATGGACCGCCCCCACCACACCGGCTCGCCTTCAAGGCCCAGCAACACCGCCTGATGCACGTAGAACGACCAGCCGTCATAGCCGGTCAGCCAGCCGATATTGGACGGGTCCGACACAATCAGCAGGTCAAGTCTCCGCCGGCCCATTTCGGCGCGCGCCTTGGCGAGACGGGCTTGATACTCGTCTTGTGAAAAATGCAGTACAGCTTCACTCATCTTTGATAAATCCTCGACGGCGCATGAATAGTCGGACAACAATGCCGTTAGAAACAAGCGAAACGCAATGCAGGTTAGCCAGGGCATCAGATGAGCAGAATTTTCGATATTGTCGTGGTCGGCGGCGGCATGGCGGGGTTTTCGGTGGCCGCCGAGCTTGCCGAAACCCACAAGGTATGCGTCGTCGAACGTGAACCGCAGGCCGGCTATCACTCAACCGGCAGGTCAGCTGCGACCTTCGTGCCCAGCTACGGCCCACCTGCCATCCAGGCGCTCGCCGGGGCAAGTGAAGCGTTTTTCGTCGCTGCGCCCAATGACTTTGCCGCGGCACCGCTTCTGTCACCACGCGGTGAAGTGATGATGGTCGGCCCCGGAGATGAGGCCCACATCGCCGAGGGCGAGGCCCTCGGCCTGCGCCCATTGCCGCTCGACGAGCTGAAAGACAAGGTGCCGCTGATGAAAACGGAAGCGCTGGTCGCCGCTTTGAGCGATGATCATGCCCGCGACCTGGATGTCGACCTGCTGCTGCAGGGTTATATAAAACTGTTCAGGGCCCGCAGCGGTACCGTACTGACCAAAACTGAGGTTACAGGCTTTACCCGGCACTACGGCGCATGGCAGGTGCAGACATCCGACGGGGACCTGAGCTGCGGGATGGTTGTAAACGCAGCCGGTGGCTGGGCCACGCCGGTTGCCGGACTGGCACAGGCACAACCGATCGAAATCACCCCTAAGCGCCGCTCCGCCGTGTTGCTTGATCTCCCGGAAAGTGCCGGGGTCGACAAGTGGCCATTGTGCTTCGGCGCCGGCGAAACATTTTACTTCAAGCCCATGGGCGGCAAGCTGATGCTGTCGCCGGCAGATGCCACACCGGTCGATCCGCATGACGCCTGGGCTGACGACATGGCGCTGGCCGAAGCTGTTGAGAAATTCCAAAACGTGATCGATTTCCAGGTCACCCATATCGGCCACACCTGGGGCGGGCTGCGCAGTTTTGCGGGCGACGGAAATCCGGTGGTGGGTTTTGACGAGCAGGTCGACAATTTCTTCTGGCTGGCCGGCCAGGGCGGTTACGGCATTCAGACCGCGCCGGCGCTGTCCAGGCTGTCCGCCGCCTTGATTGCCGGCAGGCAGGCTCCCGAAGATATTGCCGCACAGGGGCTTGAATTAGCAACCATATCGCCTACAAGGTTCGCCCACTGAACTTCGCCCGCTGAACAAGGGAAATTCGAGATGAGTGATGGTGGCGTAAGTGTTGGAGAAGCACTGGTTGAATTGCTGGAGGCCTATGGCGTCACCGACGTGTTCGGCATTCCCGGCGTACACAATGTCGAAATGTACCGGGCCCTGCCCCGCTCCGGCATCACCCACGTTCTGACCCGGCATGAGCAAGGCGCAGGCTTCATGGCCGACGGCTATGCCCGGGCCTCCGGCAAGCCCGGTGTGTGCTTCACCATCACAGGTCCCGGCCTGACCAACATCATGACACCCATGGGCCAGGCCTATTCGGACTCAGTTCCCATGCTGGTGATCTCGTCGACCCTGGACGTAAGAAACTGGGGCCAGGGCCGTGGCAGGCTGCATGAAATGCGCTCCCAGCTAAACGCCGCTGCAACGGTTTCACAGATCGCATCCACCTGCTACTCGGCCCGGGATGTCCAGGACCGCATTGCCGAGGCGTTTTCGCTGTTTGCCTCCGCCCGGCCCCGGCCGGTCTATCTGGAAATCCCGCTCGACGTGCTCAAGCAGCCCGCCGGTGATGGCTGGCAACCGCGCGCGCTGGCGTCAAAACCGCAGGCGACAGCCGGCCAGGTCGAAAGTGCCGTTGCCAGATTGTCAGCCGCAACCAGGCCGGTGATCATATTGGGCGGCGGTGCCCGACATGCCGGCGCCGCGGCTGCCCAGGTGGCCGAAAAAACCGGCGCCATCATTTTCACCACCATCGCCGCAAAGGGCGTCATTGCCGACGATCATCCATTGCTGGCAGGCTCTATTCTGCCCAACCGGCTGGCGACGAAAACCATCATGGCCGCCGACGCCATTCTGGCGGTTGGCACGGAGCTGTCGGAGACCGACCTGTGGTACCAGACATTCGACATCACGACCGGCCTCATCAGGGTGGATATTGATCCGGCCACGCTTGCCCGTCCCTACCCGGCGGACCTGCCGATCACGGGAGATGGGGGCACGGTCCTGTCCGCCATTTCCGACGGCCTGCCGGACACCGACAAGGCCACTGGCCGCGCTGAAGAAGTCAAGAAGCTTCGAAATGCCTGCGCCGACGGCAAGGACGACCTGCGCGAAACCATCACCACGGTTCTGGATACAGTGCGCGCAGCCCTGCCGGCCGACACCATAGTTGCATCCGACATGACGCAGATCGCCTATGCAGCAAACGAGGTGCTGCGGTTTTCACAGCCGGACTGCTACCTGCATCCGGCAGGTTTCGGCACCCTGGGCTATGCGCTGCCGGCCGCCATCGGCGCCCGTGTCGCCTGCCCCGACCGGCCAGTGGTCGCCATGGCCGGCGACTACGGCATCCAGTACACCGTCAATGAACTGGGCACCGCGGCGGAACTGGGCAAACCGTTGATTGTCCTGTTGTGGAACAACGATGCCCTGGGCCAGATCCGCGACGACATGGTTCACAAGGGCATCCAGCCCAATGCCGTCACCCTGGTCAATCCGGATTTCGCCGCCCTGGCCGGTGCCTACAATTGCAGCGCGATCAGGCCGCAATCCCTGGATGAGCTGTCATCGGCGATAAAGACCGGGCTTTCTGCCGAAGCGCCGATGGTCATCGAAGTGCGTCCTGCTATCGTGAAGGGCTGAAGGATTTGACAGGTGTTCACAACTGCGCGGTCATCTTTGATGTGGATGGTCCGCTCCTGCATTTGAGAAAGCCGGAAGAAGATGCCTTCTTTGCGCCTCTGGAAAAGGTGTTCGGCATCACCGGGCTATCGCGCGACTGGGACAGCTACAGGGTCAGGAATGATCGCGACATAATTCACGAGGTACTCGGCGAACACCTGGGAGACCGCTTCGAACCGTCCCACTATGACGCTTTTGTCGAGGCTTATGATGCCGAACTGAAAGAGGGGTTTGCCAGCGGCAGGCTTGAGGTCAGCATCGTGCCGAAGGCTCGTGACATTGTCGGCGCACTTGCCGAAACGCCGGGCCTGGCGCTCGGCATAGCAACCGCAAACCTCAAGTGTGCCGCGGAGATCCGGCTTCGCCAGGCCGGGTTGTGGGACAAGCTGAGCGGCTATCCCGGCACTGCCGACAGAAGCGGCCACAAGCACGAAGTGCTGGCCCGCGTCATCTCGGACCTGGCGCTGCCCTCGAACCGCATCGTCTTTATCGGCGACAATCTGAACGATCTCGAGGCGGGTCGCAAAAATGGCACCCACTTTATCGGCTTTCACGTGCATCCCGACCGCCGCCGGCGCCTGACCGACAACGGCGCTGAGCATGTCTCAGGCGATCACACCGAGACGCTTGCGCTGATCAGCAGGATGCTGACACTCACCCCATGAGTGAAGGACTGCAGCTGA
>JBPCVV010000198.1:0-33246 GCA_051010195.1 Anderseniella sp.
ATTCGGGTACTGCGCAGCCGGTTCGCGCCGGCGTGGACATTGGCGGCACATTCACCGATGTTGCCCTGGAAGTCGACGGCCAGATCACATCCACCAAGGTGCTGACCGACAATGAAAGCCCGGACAGGGCGGTGGTGCTGGCGCTCAAACAGGTGACCGAACGGGCAGGTATCAGCGCGTCTGATATTTCAATGGTGATCCACGGCACGACCCTGGTCACCAATGCCCTGATCGAGCGCCGCGGCGCCCGGACGGCGTTCATCACGACGGAAGGGTTTCGAGACGTCATCGAGATGCGCAACGAGAACCGCTTCGAGCAATACGATCTCAATATCGTTCTGCCGAAACCGCTGGTTGACCGGGCCCACAGGCTGACCTTGTCGGAGCGCATGGATTCGACCGGCAAAGTTCTAAAGCCGCTTGATCCCGGTGAGGCGGAGGCTCTGGCGGCAAAAGTTGCCGGCGGTGGCTACGAGGCAGTGGCGGTCGGTCTCATGCATGCCTACGCAAATCCGGCCCATGAGCGTGCCATGGCCGCGGCGCTGGCCAAAGCGTGTCCTGACGTAGTGGTCTCAGTGTCATCTGCGGTTTCGCCCCAGATGCGTGAGTTTGAACGCTTTAACACGGTCATCGCCAATGCCTATGTGCAGCCGATGGCGAAAGCCTATCTGGGCCGACTGGTGGAGCGACTGGCGGCAATCGGCATTTCATGCCCGGTATTTCTGATGCACTCGGGCGGTGGCATCATTTCTATCGAAACGGCCATGCAGTTTCCGGTGCGCCTGCTGGAGTCCGGACCTGCCGGCGGTGCCATCTATGCGGCCAATTTTGCACTCAGCCACGACCTGTCGAAAGTCGTCTCCTTCGACATGGGCGGCACCACGGCCAAAATCTGCCTGATCGAGGACGGCAAGCCCAAGACGGCCAACCGGTTTGAAGTGGCGCGCACCTATCGCTTCAAGAAGGGATCCGGCATGCCGGTGTCGACACCGGTGGTGGAGATGGTGGAGATCGGGGCAGGCGGCGGTTCGATCGCCCATGTGGACAATATGGGTCAGATTCGCGTCGGGCCGCAAAGTGCCGGATCAGAACCCGGGCCGGCATGCTACCAGCGCGGCGGCGAGCGGCCCGCGGTAACCGATGCGAACCTGGTGCTGGGCAAGATCGATGCTGGCAATTTTGCCGGCGGCAGTATCGAGTTGTCGGTCGCAAATGCCGAGCAGGCACTGGAAGCCGATGTTGGCAAGCCATTGGAGATGGACGTCATCGCCGCCGCCTTCGGCACCACCGAGATGGTCGATGAAAACATGGCCAATGCGGCGCGCGTGCATGCTGTCGAAAACGGCAAGGATGTCTCGCAATTTGCGCTGATCGCCTTTGGTGGCGGTGCGCCGCTGCATGCCTGCCGGCAGGCTGAAAAGCTGGGTGTGCGGAACATTATCGTTCCCCCGGGCGCCGGCGTCGGTTCGGCCATCGGTTTCCTGCGGGCGCCGTTCTCCTACGAAGAAACCCGCGGCGCGTTTTTCCGCTTGAGCAGTTTTGATGCTGGCCGCATCAACGGATTGCTGCAGGACATGCAGGAAACCGCGGCTGCCTTCGTGCGCCAGGGCGTCGGCGATGCACAAACGGAGACACGGATTGTCGCCTTCATGCGCTATCGCGGGCAGGGCTGGGAGATACCGGTCCCGATACCGGCCCAGCAGTTCGAGCCGCGCGATGTCGCTCTGTTCACAACCGAGTATGAAACCGTTTACCGGCGCCTTTTCGGACGCACCATCGATGATCTTGATATCGAGATTGCCAACTGGTCGGTCGTGGTCACGACGCCCTTGCCCGACGTCAACAGACTGGACAAGCAACAACGGCTGCGCGAGGCGAAAGCGTCCCGGACACGAGCGTTCCTGGACGCGCAGACCCGGGATTTTGTCGAAGGAGCGGAGGTCATGCGGGCCGACCTGGCGCCGGGAGATTTCATTGATGGCCCGGCGCTTATCGTGGAAGATGAAACCTGTACGATCGTGACCAGTTCGTTCACGGCAGTTGTGCAGGCCGATGGCGCCTTGTGGCTCAGTGCCGGGCAGGAAAAGGGAACAGCGAAGTGAGCGCACTCGGCAATGTCGATAACCAGATCATGTGGAACCGGCTTATTGCGGTGGTCGAGGAACAGGCGACGACGCTGATCCGGACCGCGTTTTCCACGTCAGTTCGCGAAGCCGGCGACCTGTCCGCAGGCGTTTATGACCGGCGCGGGCGCATGATGGCCCAGGCTGTCACCGGCACGCCGGGCCACGTCAATGCCATGGCGGAATCGGTAACCCACTTTATGGAAGAAATCGGTCTGCAGAATATGTTCGAAGGTGATGTGTACGTCACCAACGACCCGTGGAAGGGCACCGGTCACCTGCACGATTTCACCGTTGTCACACCGTCTTTCCGGGCTGGCGTGTTGGTCGGTTTCTTCGCGTCCACCGCACATGTGGTCGATGTTGGCGGGCGCGGTTTCGGGCCGGATGCCAACGAGGTTTATGAAGAGGGTATTCTGCTGCCAATCATGAAGTTTGCCGAACGCGGCGAGGTCAGTCGGCCGCTGATCAAGATCGTGCGAAACAATGTGCGTGAAGCCGATCAGGTTGTCGGCGACCTGTACTCGCTGGCAGCCTGCAACGAAGCCGGGGACAATCGCCTGCAGGAGATGATGGATGAGTTCGGGCTTGATGACCTGGAAGAGCTTTCAGACTTCATTATGGATACCAGCCGCGCTGCGACCCACGCCAGGATCGCGGCCCTGAAAGACGGCATCTACCTGAACGACATGACGGCAGACGGGTATGATGCGCCGGTGGTGATGAAGGTTGCGCTCACCATCAACGGGAATGATCTTGTAGCCGACTTTGACGGCACCTCCGGTGTCAGCAAGTTCGGCGTCAACGTGCCCGCTGTCTATACCCGGGCCTATGCCTGCTTCGGCTTGAAATGCGCCATTGCCCCGGAAGTGCCGAACAATGCCGGTTCGCTGGAACCGTTCCGGATTGTTGCACCTGAAGGCAGCATCCTGAATGCGCCGCGGCCGTCGGCGGTGGCGGTGCGCCATGTCACAGGGCAGATGTTGCCGGATGTCGTGCTGGGCGCATTGCACAAGTGCATGGGCGGCGTGGTGCCGGCGGAAGGTTCAAGCAGTCTGTGGAATGTCCAGATCGCGGCGCGGCCGGTTGATCCGATGTCCGGTCTGCCGCGGTCAGAAGTCCTGATGTTCAACTCCGGCGGCACCGGTGGCAGGCCGACACTGGACGGGCTGAATGCAACGGCGTTTCCTTCCGGTGTCAGTACCATGTCGGTCGAGGCGACGGAACAGGTTGGCCCGATCACCGTGTGGCGCAAGGAATTGCGCTCAGGATCGGGCGGTGCAGGCATGTATCGTGGCGGGCTGGGCCAGGTGATAGAAATTGCGCCCAACCAGGGCTACGAATTTTTCTTCAATGCCATGTTCGACCGTATCGATCATGCGCCGCGCGGACGCGAGGGCGGCCAGTCGGGCGCCGCCGGCAGCGTGGCGCTGGATGACGGAACCCGGCTGGCAGGCAAGGGCAGGCAACATGTGCCTGCAGACAGGCGCCTGGTGCTCAACCTGCCCGGTGGCGGCGGTTACGGGGACCCGGCTGACAGATCACAGGAGCTAATCGAAGCGGATATTAAAGGCGAGTATGCCACTCCCAAATCATGAACCTGATCGTTTTCACAACACTGGAGTCCCATGAATTCGACTGACTCCTGTGGTTTCAGGGCCGGCAAATATCATACTGAAAGTCAAACACTGATTTCGCGATAGCCTTTACAATCCCCGGCAATTTGCTCCATGTTTAAGAATTACACAGGGAGTGTAGAGACGTTTGCTGTAGCTAATAAAATTACAAAATGGGATTTACAACATGAAAAAATTCAAGAGCCTGGCCCTGGCCGCCCTTGCAACAGCTGTCATGAGCAGCAGTGCGTTTGCCGCAGACTGGTCGAAAATCCGGGTTGGTACGGAAGGCGCCTACAAGCCGTTCAATTACATTGATTCCGACGGCAAATTGCAGGGCTTCGATATCGAGATCGCCAAGGCGCTGTGCGCTGAAATGAAGGCTGAGTGCAATTTCGTCGCCCAGGACTGGGACGGCATCATTCCGGCTTTGCTGGCCAAGAAATACGATGTAATCATTGCCTCGATGTCGATCACAGAAGAACGCAAGAAAAAAGTCGACTTCAGCGACAAGTACTACAATACACCTGCCAAGTTCGTCGCGAAGAAGGACTCCGGCATCACTGACACAAGCCCTGCCGGCATGAAGGGCAAGACCCTTGGTGCGCAGTCCTCGACCACGCATTCGTCTTACCTGGAAGACAATTACAAGGATTCCACCATCAAGCTTTATGCGACGCAGGATGAAGCCAATGCAGACCTGGCGGCAGGCCGCCTTGATGCCGTACTGGCAGACAGTGTGGTCATCCTCGCCTGGCTCGGTGGCGACGACGGATCGTGTTGTGAGCATATAGGTGAAAGCCACAATGATCCGAAATGGTTCGGCCTGGGTGCCGGCATGGCGGTCCGCAAGGGTGAAGACGAGTTGAAGGACAAGCTGAACACAGCTCTGGCCACGATTCTGGAAAACGGAACCTACAAGAAAATCAATGACAAGTTTTTTCCGTTCTCGGTTTACTGACAGGTCAGCTTAACCTGCTATACATTGACGCCCGCCGTGTTACAGTCACGGCGGGCTGTTTCTTTTCGAGGGTTGAGTTAACGGTCAAATGATGGATCTGATCACACAATTGGCCTGGGGGCCGGGCGGATGGGGTGACGAACTTGCCGCTGGGACCCTGCTGACCGTCAGCCTTGCGCTGGCAACCCTGCCATTCGGTCTGGCCGTCGGTCTGCTGATCGCGGTGGCCAAGACGTCGGGCGAAAAATCGCTGCAGACGGCAGCCAACATTTACACCACCATTTTTCGCGGATTGCCGGAGCTTTTGACCCTGCTTATCGTCTACTATGGCGGTCAGATCGTGTTGCAGAAAATATTTGCTTTGTTCACCGATGCCTATGTCGAAGTTAACGGTTTTGTTGCCGGCATGATTGCCCTTGGGTTGGTGTTTTCGGCATTTTCCAGTGAAGTGTTTGCCTCCGCCTTCAGGGGGATTCCGGCAGGACAACCAGAAGCAGCGCAGGCACTGGGCATGACCCGCTGGCAGGCTTTCCGGCTGGTCACGCTGCCGCAGCTGATCAGGCTGTCGATCGGGGGCCTGAGCAATCTGTGGCTGATTCTGCTGAAGGAAACGTCGCTGGTTTCGGTCATCGCACTTAATGATCTGTTACGAAACACCAATGTCGCCGTCGGATCGACCAAGCAGCCATTGTTCTTCTACTCGGTGGCGTTGCTGATTTATCTGGTGCTCTCGCTGATCTCAGCCAAGGGACTGGGCGCGATTGAAGCGCATGTCAAACGCGGGGAGCAGCGCACGGCATGAGCGACACAACTGTCCAGATAATCCAAGCCAGCCCGCCGCCGCCGGAGACCGTACGCAAGTGGACGGTATCGCGTATCGTCGGCACTGTCCTGTCCGGCATCTGGATTGCGCTGGGAGCGGGCCTGGTCTGGTCACTGTATAGTGCCTTCGATCCCGACGTCTTTTTCCGGTACATGCCGAGGATGGCCGACGGGCTGATCATCACCTTTAAGCTGGTGGTGTTTTCGATCATATTCGGCGGACTGCTGGCCATTCCGATGGCCCTGGCGCGCATGTCAAAATCCGCGATCATCCGGGGATGTGCTTTCGGTTATGTATATTTTTTCAGGGGCACGCCGCTTCTGGGCCAGATGTTCCTGATGTATTATGGCGCCGGACAGTTTGTGGATCAGTTGCAGTCGCTGGGCCTGTGGTGGTTTTTCCGCGATGCCTTTAATTGCGTGCTGCTGACCTTTGTCCTCAACACGACAGCCTATCAGGCCGAGATTTACAAGACCGCCATCGAATCAATCCCGCGCGGCCAGCATGAAGCGGCTGAGACTCTGGGCCTGAAAAAGGGCCTGACATTCTGGAAAATCATTTTCCCGCAAGCCATGATCACCGCGCTGCGCCCGCTGGGCAATGAGATCATCCTGATGATCAAAGGCTCTGCCGTTGCCAGCCTGGTCACCGTGTTTGACCTGATGGGCGCGACGAAACTGGCGTTTTCACGCACCTTCGACTTCAACGTCTATCTGTGGGCGGCGATCATCTATTTCTCCATTGTGGAAACGCTGCGCAGAACCTGGGACTTGCTGGAGAAACGCCTCACCCGGCACCTGGTGCGTTAGCTGTTCGATCCTCGAACAGCCTGGCTATTACCGAATTTCCAACTACTCACCCGGCATCCCTGTCGCCGGGTTCTTGCTCTTCCCGTCAATTGGTGAAAGCATACAATCTGCAGGCTGAAGTCAGAGCATGTCATCAGGCAGAGATCGGTGTCCCGGTCGATCCAACCAACAATATCCGGGATTTCGCGTATTGCGATTGAGCGGAGGTTATTGAGTCATGGAAGCATCCCCCCGTAGCAGACCGTCGGGGCCCAAGTGCGCAGCACTGATCGGGCCAATGTCGAGCGGCAAGACAACACTCCTGGAGGCAATTCTCGCCCGTACCGGTGCAATACCGCGCCAGAACACGGTTGCTTCGGGCAACATGGTTGGATTTGGTTCGCCGGAAGCCCGTGCCCACGGCATGAGCGTCGAGGCGACCGTTGCCACCGTATCCAACCAGGGCGACAGTCTGACCCTGGTCGACTGCCCGGGGTCGGTGGAGTACGCCTTTGAAGCCGAACCGGTCCTGAGGTTTTGCGATTTTGCCATCGTGGTGGTCGAGGCCGATGAAAAGAAATTGCCGGCACTGCAGCTGACCCTGAGGCGGCTTGACGAGATCGGTTTGCCGCGCGTGCTGTTCCTCAACAAGATCGACAAGGCGGCAGGCTCGGTGCAACAGACCTTGCAGATGCTGCAGACGGCCAGTGAAAACCCGCTGCTGCTGCGCCAGATTCCGATCTGGAAAGATGGTGCGGTTACCGGTTGCATCGACCTTGCGCTGGAACGCTCGTACACCTATCAGCCACATGCAGAAGCGACGGTTGCCGGAGTTGGCGAAGACGACCGGTCACGCGAGGAAGAGGCCCGGTTTGCCATGCTGGAGACACTGGCAGACCATGATGACGTGCTGATGGAGCAGTTGCTGGAGGACATCGCACCCCCCATGGACGTGGTCCTGCAGGACCTGACAGCGGAACTGCACGATGGCTGGATCACGCCGGTGTTGTTCGGGTCTGCGGAAAACGGTACCGGCATCCTGCGGTTGCTGAAGACCATTCGCCACGATGCCCCCGACTACAGCACCACCCGGCTCAGGCTGGACATCGACGACGGTGATGATGCGGTAGCCAGCGTGATCAAGACCATCCACACATCCCATTCGGGAAAACTGTCGGTGATGCGTGTCCTGCGCGGCAAGATCGGCGAGGGAGACCAACTGGCAAATGGCGCGCACGGCAGCTTCAAGGTATCGGGTATCCATTCCATGCTGGGCCGGGAAACCAGAAAGGTGCAGTCAGCTGCAACCGGTGAGACCGTGGCACTCGGCAAGCTGGATGCGGTGACGACAGGGACTGTCCTGCATGCTGACAAGACAACCGCGCCGGACCTGGCTGCGCTCATACCCGCCCAGTCGCTGTACGCGGTCGGCATCCGGCCGGCGGACCGGCGTGACGAGGTGAAACTGTCGACAGCGCTTTCGCGGCTTGTCGACGAGGATCCGTCGATCCGGGTCGAGCACAACCAGCAGGCGTCTGAAACAGTGCTGCATGGTTCGGGAGAGATGCACTTGCGCATCGCTGTTGAACGGCTGGAGAATCGCTCCCAGGTTACAATTCATACGCACGCCCCTGATATCGGTTACCAGGAGACCATCACCAAACCGGTGACCCAGCGCGGCCGCCACAAGAAGCAGTCGGGCGGTCACGGCCAGTACGGTGATGTCATGCTTGAGATCAGGCCGCAGAAACCGGGCTCCGGGTTCGAGTTTACCAACACCATTGTCGGCGGTGCGGTGCCGAAGCAATTCATCGGGTCGGTGGAGTCCGGTGTGCGCGACTACCTGGTGCGCGGTCCGCTGGGGTTCCCTGTGGTCGACATCGCGGTCAACCTGTCCGACGGCTCGTACCACAACGTGGATTCCTCCGACATGGCGTTCCAACTGGCCGGCAACCTTGCCATGCGCGAAGGCATGCCGCAGTGCGGGCCGGTGCTGCTGGAGCCGATCATGAAAGTGTCGATTCATGCACCCTCCGATGCCATTGCCAGCATAACGACAATGGTACCGCAAAGGCGTGGCCAGCTCCTGGGATTTGAACCGCGGGCAGGCTGGCCCGGATGGGACACGGTGCAGGCGCTGATCCCCAAATCCACCCTGTCGGACATGATCATCGAGCTCAGGTCATCCACCGCCGGCGTGGCAACCTACACCGCGGAGTTTGATCACCTGGAACGTCTTGATCCGAAGCTGGCCGACCAGGTGGTCAATGCCCGCGTGGAGAGCCTGGCAAGTTAACTGGGGCTCTAGTACCAGGCGTCGGGCAGTTCCGCCTTGCGGCGCGCAACGAAGTCTCTCAGTTCCTCGTCAACCGCTGCATCCAGCGCCGGTGCCTGATACTCTTCGAGCAACTGCCTGCACCTTTTCGAAGCGCGCAGGGCCATGTCCTGTGAGCCGCGTTCTTCCCAGTTCTCAACGTTCTCGCTGTCTGACAAGATCGCTTCATAGAAGGCGGTCTGGTAGTTGTCCATGGTGTGCGAGCAGCCGAGAAAATGGCCTGCCGGTTCAACTTCGCTGTAGGCGCCGCGCGCCAGCGCATTGTCATCGACGGGCAAGCCTTCGAGCAATACCTGGTAGGCGCCAAGCCGGTCTGCATCCATGACCAGCTTTTCAAAACCGGTGCACAGTCCGCCTTCCAGCCAGCCGGCCGCATGCAGCACGAAATTCGCACCGGCCATGGCGGTTGAGTGCATGGAGTCGGCACTTTCATAGGCGGCCTGGGCATCGGCGATTTTCGACGCGGTCAGCGACCCGCCACAGCGCAATGGCAGGCCAAGCCGGCGGGCCAGTTGGCCGATGACATAATTCGACATTGTCGGTTCCGGCATGCCGAATGTCGGCGCGCCGGTCCTGAGGCTCATGGAGGACAGGAAATTGCCCAGTATGAAGGGTGCTCCGGGCCTGATCAGTTGCGAAAACGCACATACCATCATGGCTTCCGCAAGGGCCTGCGCAATGGAGGCGGCCGTTGAAACCGGTCCCATGGCTCCGGACAGGATGAACGGCACGACCACGATGCCCTGGCCATTGCCGCAATAGGCGCGGATGGCTTCGGTCACCACCTTGTCGACCAGAAGCGGTGAATTGGTGTTGACGTTACCCATGATGACGCAATTGCTGTCGAAGGCCTCACTACCGTGAAGAATACGCGCCATGGCCACGGAATCCTCGGCACGTGAGCCTTCCGTGATGGCCCCGAGATGCGGCTTGTCCGACAGCGACATGTGCAGGTACTGCATGTCGAGATGGCGCTTGGAGACCGGGACATCGCACGGCTCACAGGTGACGAAACCACCGTGATGCAGTCCGGGCAGCATGTAGGTGAGTTTCACCAGTTTTTCGAAGTCGGCAATGCTGCCGTAGCGGCGGCCGTTTTCCAGGTCACGCACAAAGGGCGCGCCGTAAATCGGCGCAAACACCTGGTTGCTGCCGCCGATTGTAACCGACCGCGCCGGGTTGCGGGCCAGCTGGGTGAACTGTGACGGAGCCGTCTTGCACAATTCACGGATCATTGCGGCATCTGCGCGCACGCGTGTGTCCGTTACCGTAGCGCCTGCTGCCCGCCATATTTCAAGTGCGCCGGCGTCTTCGCGAAACTCCAGGCCGATTTCCTCGATCAGCCAGTCGGCCTGACGCTCAAGCGCCACCAGGCCCGCCTCATCGAGGAACTCGAAGAACGGTATCCGGCGCCTGATATAGGCCGGTGCAGGGGTTTCAGGACGGTTTGCGCCTTCGGCACGGCCGCCACGTCTGCCCCTGCGCGCAGCCTTGCCCATGGTTCACTCTTTCACTGGTACGGTGTAATTCAGGCCCATCCGGCCGCCATCCGGATAGATGGTCTGGCCGGTGATGTAGCTTGACAGGTCGGATGCCAGGAATACGGCGATCTTGCCGATTTCATCCGGCCGGCCGGGACGTCCCATGGGGGTGCGTGACATGATGGCACGCATCTTTTCAGGATTGGCGGCGACCGTCTGGAACATTTCCGTGGCAATGGAACCGGGGCCGATGGCGTTGACCCGAACGCCTTCCTGCGCCAACCGGATGGCGAAGGCCTTTGTCCACTGGTTCACACCGCCCTTGGACATGACATAAGGCGCAATTTCCGGGATGGTCAGCACGGCATTGGCTGAAGACATGTTGATGATGTTGCCCTTTGCGCCGTTTTCGTCTTCGGCCTGCGTCAGCATCTGTTGCGCCGCCAGCTGCCCCGACAGGAAAACGCCCTTGAGATTTACCGCCATGACCTTGTCGTAGTCTTCCTCCGACAACTCCAACGGGTCGGAAACAGCCACGATGCCCGCATTGGCCATCATGATATCGAGACGGCCATGGGTCTCGACGGTGTAATCGATCAGGGCCTGGATATCGGCGCGTTTGGTCACATCACAATGCCTGTAGTTCACGTCGTGTCCCTGGTTGCGCAAGGCTTCAGCGGCCTTTTCGCCTTGTTCGCCGGTGACATCGGAGGTGATCACCTTGCAGCCGTGTTCGGCGAAGCTGGTTGCAATGGCAAGGCCGAGACCCCCTGCAGCACCGGTAACGATCGCGATCTTGTCTTTGAGCAGCATGAACAGTCATTCCTTCTTGTTGATTGACTGCACACTCCAAAACACCGCTGTCGAGGTCAAGTTGTTTATGCAAACGGGCCATGCGCAACTGGGCCTTCCACCGGCGATCAAATTGACGCAAATTGCGGCTCATCATGCCTGACCACCGTGCGTCCAACCTGATCATCTTCTGCTCCGACGAGCACGCCAGGCGCGTGACCAGGTGTTATGGCGACCCCGTGGTGCGCACGCCGACGATTGATACCATTGCCCGGCTTGGCACCCGGTTCAGCAATGCCTACACGCCATCGCCGATTTGCGTTCCAGCAAGAGCCTCGCTAGCGACCGGTCTGCAGGTGCATGAAACGCGCTGCTGGTCGTCCGCCGAACCCTATTATGGTCAGCACGAAAGCTGGATGCACAAACTGCGCAATGCCGGCCATCCGGTGGTGTCCATCGGCAAGCTGCACTTCAGGCAGGCCGGTGACGATCATGGTTTCGACGAGGAAATCGAACCGATGTACCTGGCCAATGACGGGGCCGGGTGGGTGCAGGCACTGCTGCGCGACCCGATGCCTAGGTATGACGATACGCAGGCGCTTGCCGAAGAAGTCGGACCGGGTGAAACCGACTATACCGAGTATGACCGGCGCGTGACGCACGAGGCCGTCAAATGGCTGAAGAAATATGCAACCAGGTTCAAGACCAAGCCGTGGTGCCTATTTGTATCCTTTGTAAGTCCGCACTATCCGCTCAAGTGCCCGGAAGCGTTTTACCGGTTGTATGAGAAGGCGCTGTTGCCTGAGCCGCCGTCACAATTGCCCGAGCACGACGTGCTGCAGCAGATGGTGCGGTTCTGGAACTATGACGATTACTTCGATGACGGCCTGCGCGACGTGGCGCGCAAGGGATACTACGGCCTTGTCAGCTTTCTGGACGACAATATCCGGCAGGTCATGGAAACGCTCGAGGACAGCGGCGCAGCGCGTGACACCTCAGTGATGTACCTGTCGGATCATGGGGAAATGTTGGGCAGCCATGGCTTCTGGACCAAGTCGGTGATGTACGAAGATGCAGTTGCAGTGCCCCTGATGATGATGGGGCCGGGCATTGCAGAAAGCGTAAACTCAACGCCGGTTTCGCTGACCGATGTGTCCGCGACCGTGCAGCAGACTGTCGGCCTTCAGCCTGAGGCCGCGCGCGAGCCGTGGATGTCGAGACCGCTCCGGGACTTCATTTCCACGCCTGAACCTGATCGGTTTATCCTGTCTGAGTATCACGACGGCGGCAGTCCGTGCGGTATAACCATGCTGCGGTATCGTGAATGGAAATATGTGCACTATGCAAACGGACATTCACCGCAGCTTTTCAACCTGGCCGACGACCCTCAGGAGCTTGATGATCTTGGTACATCGCGGGACCATGAACGCCAGCGCGACACGCTGCGCACCCTGATGGGACATGCCATGAATCCTGAAAGCGTCAATCGGGACGCTTTTGCGGATCAGGAGGCACTGATTGAAAAACTGGGTGGTGTGGATGCACTGCAGGCAATGAAGAGTTTCGGCCATACACCGATCGGTTGAATTAGGATCCGGACCCCAAACTGGAGGCAAATACATGACGGCACCACTGGAGGGCCTCAAGGTAATCGAAATGGCCCGGATCCTGGCGGGTCCGTGGATCGGGCAGACGCTGGCTGACCTGGGCGCCGAGGTCATCAAGCTGGAAAGCCCTGACGGTGACGACACCCGCAACTGGGGTCCGCCGTTCGTCAGACGCGCGGATGGGTCGGACGGCGATGCGGCCTATTTCCATTCCACCAACCGGGGCAAGAGGTCGGTGGTGGTTGATTTCAAGACTGAAGAAGGTCGTGACACAATTCGTGCCCTGGTGGCGGATGCAGATGTTTTTGTGGAGAATTTCAAGGTTGGCGGCCTGGCCAAGTACGGCCTTGATTTTGCGTCTCTGCGCGAACTGAACCCGAAGCTGATTTACCTGTCGCTGACGGGTTTTGGCCAGACCGGGCCGTATGCGCACAAGGCAGGCTATGATTTCATGATCCAGGGACTGTCCGGTATCATGGACCTCACGGGCGAGCCGGAGGGTCAGCCGCAGAAAATCGGTGTCGCGTTTGCCGACATCTTTACCGGGCTCTATGGTGTCATTGCCATCCAGTCGGCCTTGCTGGTCCGCAACCAGACCGGCAAAGGGCAGCATATCGACATGGCCTTGCTGGATGCCATGAGTGCCGTGCTTGCCAACCAGGCGCTGAATTACCTGGTGTCGGGAACGCCGCCCAGGCGCATGGGAAATGCGCATCCGAACATAGTGCCCTACCAGGTCTTTCCCAGCAGTGACGGCCACCTTATCATTGCGACGGGATCACAGCCGCAATGGGCGAAAATGTGCCAGGTACTGGGGCTTGATGAGCTGATCGACGATGCCCGTTTCCGGACCAATCAGGACCGGGTGAGAAACCGTGATGAACTGGCGGCACTGATCTCCGCCAGGACCTCGTTGCGTACACGAGACGACATGCTGGCGGAGTTTGATGCGAAATTCATACCGGCCGGCCCGATCAATTCCGTCGAGGACACGTTTACCGATCCGCAGATCGTGCAGCGGGGGTTACGTGTAGATGTGCCGGACGGTGATGGCACCATGGTGCCGAGTGTGCGAACGCCCATCGTGTTTTCCGATAGCACGCTGAAACTTGACCGGGCCAGCCCTAGGCTTGGCGAGCACACCGACGAAGTGGTGAACAGTTTGAAAGAGCAAGACAGTTGATTGCCGGGCTGACCAGGCGGGATCTTGAACAGGTTACTGCCGCGCTGGCACTCGGGCTTGGCGGGGGTGCGGTGTTCTGGTTCATCGGTTTGCCGGCGCCGTGGCTGGCAGGTTCGGTTGTGGCAGTGGCGGCAGCGTCCCTGTCCGGCACCATCAAGCAGGCCATGCCGCGGCACCTGAGCAAGATTGTCTTCATCCTTTTGGGCCTGCAGATCGGCGGCGCGGTAACACCGGAAACACTCAACACGGTGACGCGCTGGCCGCTGAGCTTCATCGTGCTGGCGCTGACCATGGTGGTGCTGGTGTGGGCGGGTGTGGTGTTTTTCCGCCGGGTCTATGGCTGGGACAGGGCGACGTCGTACTTCGCGGTCATGCCCGGTGCCCTGTCGGTGGCATTGGCGCTGGCGGCAGACACGCGCGCCGATCTCAAGAAAGTCAGCGTGTCCCAGGTCATCAGGCTGTTCGTGCTGGTGGCAATTCTGCCGTCGCTGATTTCATCCCTGGGCGACCTGTCGGATGCGCCGCGACAGGTGTTGCCGCAACCAGGATCATTGCGCGACCTTGCCATGGTGCTGGTCGCCGGCCTGGCAGCCGGTTTCATATTTGACAGGCTCAAGGTTCCTGCTGGCCTGGTGCTGGGGCCTGCCCTGGCCAGTGCCGCGATGCATGTCGGCGAGGTGGTACACGGCACATTGCCGGCATGGCTGCTGATACCGGTGTTCGTGTTTCTCGGCACCATGATCGGGATGCGGTTTGCCGGGGTGAAACCGGCCGACCTGGCCAATATCGGCGGCGCTGGCCTGGCCGGGTTGGGTGTCGCCCTGGTGGTCAGTGTCGTAGGTGCAATGGCTGCCAGCGCCATTGCCGACGTGCCCCTGGCATGGACCATACTGGCGTTTGCGCCCGGCGGCATGGAGGCCATGACCATCATGGCTTTTGCGCTCGGGCTTGATCCTGCGTTCGTCGGGGCGCACCAGATTGGCCGGTTTGTGCTGATCGCGCTGGCGATGCCACTGGTGTGGCAGTTCATCCAGCACAAGCCGGGGGCATCACAGTGAGGTTTTGCCGCAGCTCTTTCACAATGATGTTAGGTGTTGTTGACCCCGCAACAACATTACAATGGCGCCATGGAACAGATTGACAATCTGCTGGAGTACAAGGCCATTTGGATCGCCGGGGTTGCGCTGGCGTTCCTGGTGCTCGAACGTGCCTTTCCCAAGGCGCGTCCACTTGCCGGCGCACACCTGAAAACTTTGGCGCAAAACGCCTGGCGCCTGGCCAAGAATTTTGGGCTGCTGTTGCTCAATGCAGGCCTGTCGCCTGTCCTTGTCATCCCGCTGTCGGCCCTGGCGGCCACCCATGCGCTGGACTGGCGGCCTGACTGGTGGTCGGGCGGAACCGGCCTGCTGCTGGATCTCGTCATCCTGGATTGCTGGATTTACTGGTGGCATCGTGCCAACCACGAAATCCCGTTCCTGTGGCGCTTTCACGAGGTGCATCACCTGGATGAATTCCTCGATGCAAGCTCGGCAGTGCGGTTTCATTTCGGCGAGGTGGTGTTGTCTGCACTGGTGCGTGCCGCGGTTATCTGGCTATTGGACTTTCCATTTGAGTCGGTGGTGGTGTTCGAGACCTGCGTACTGACCATGGCGCTGTTTCAACATTCCAACGTTACGCTGCCGCGCTGGCTGGAAAAGCCGCTGTCGAAAGTGCTGGTGACGCCGTCGATCCACTGGGTACATCATCATGCGATCCGGGCCGACACCGACAGCAACTACGCCAATATCCTGTCTATATGGGATATCGTGTTCGGCAGCCGGTCGGCCACCAAGCGCTGGCGCGAAATGCCGATTGGGGTTGAACGCCGCCACGATGAGGGTTTCATTGGCCTGCTGACGAGGCCGTTCCGCAACCGCTGATCTGTTGGTGAAATTGATCCCGGCGGGATTCACAATCTGCGCTTTGCGAAAGCCGTGAAAGCGACTCCCACAATGGCACAGGGTATGCAAGGATTTGGCTAGTGATCATTGCCAGCCGTGGTGTGTGTCTTTGCGGCACAGGCAACGCGTATGCATGAGCGGCAGGTGAGTGTGGCCGCCGACATTGCTTGGTGCGGACCGGGCAGGGATTGAAAGGGTCATCGAGGTGAGCGAGCAGCAGCCGGAAATAGGCGGGGACGGCGGTGTGAGTGGCAGCCGGCAGATTGACGGGCTCGACCGTGACGTGCGCCGGGCCCGCCTGGCGCAGGCTGCGCACTTTGATGCCCTGGTGGACATAAAGGACGCACAGACCCTGCGCCTGGCAGCCCTGCATGAGAGCCTGAAAAAGCAGATTTCAAAAGAGCCGCGCCTGGCGGGACTGCTGCCGTTGCAGATGGTGGACGGATTTCCTCCCCGGCTCTGGATCGACAATATCTCGTTCGTTGTCATGGAACCCGACCCCCGGACTTTCCGGCTGATGCGTCAGGAACAGGCCGGACATGAGACCGTGCTTGAAACCCGTGACATGAAGGAGATGATTTCCAAGGTCCGCGAGCATGCTTCGCATTCGCTGATCGAGGCGCAACGAGGCGAACGGAAATTCGAAGCCGGCAATGGCGGCATCACCTCACAATTGATGATGGCGTGGCTGACCGGTTTCACCCTTGGCGTCTTGGCATTGCTGATTGTGGGTGTGATGGCGGGACGAATCGTTTTCTAGCAATGATGACCCGAGCATTGAGCGTTGATCAGCATGTTTTTAGAGCAATTTCGGCCCTGATGGTGTCGGCTTTGTATCGAAGTGTAACATTGGATTTGGCCAGTAATTGCTACTATTTCGCGCGTTTTCGGGCTTTTTTCTCCTACATCCGGGAATTTGCCAGGCCACCACGTTACATTCTGAAATATCAAGTGATTTCAATGTCGCGCGCCGCATCTGGTAAAACTTTTGCCAATTGGTGGTGAAGGCGAACGGCATTGATCGGCAACAACAGGGGGTTGCCACAGGTTCGCCGGAAAATAAAGGGGTTCGATTGGTGCGTGTAGACACGACAACCGAAATTGGTACGGGGGCCGGAGCTGAAGTCTGCCCGTTCACGCCGGAAGGCACACCGACAATCAATACTGACCTTGTGCAGCGCCTTGGTGGATTTACCACCCTGTGCGAAGGGCTCGACTACGCCGCCCAGGGTCAGACGGGGATGAATTTCTACGGTCCTCGCGGGCAACTTGATGAGAGCGTTTCCTATCACGAATTGAGAAAGCGGGCGATTGCCGCGGCCCATCAGCTTGTCAATGCCGGCATCAAGCCGGGCGAGCGCGTCGGCGTGGTGGCCGAAACCGGCGCTGAATTCATGGTGGTGTTCTTCGGGTGTCAATATGCCGGCATGGTGCCATGTCCGTTGCCGTACTCCATGTATATCGGCGGTCGCGAGAGTTATGTGTCGCGGATTGCCGGCATGCTGGAAAGCGCTCACGCGACAGCCGTGGTAACAACGGCTGATCTTGATGAACTGGTTCGCGATGCTGCCGGCCGTGCCGGTGTAAAACGCGTCTTCAGCCATGAGCAGCTGGCAGCATTTTCTTCTGAAAGCGCCGCGCTTGAGCCGTTTGGGCCGGAAGATATTTCCTACATTCAATACTCTTCCGGATCCACATCGAACCCGAAGGGTGTGCTGATTTCCCAAAAGGCTGCGTGTGCGAACACGATGGCCATCCTGCGTCACGGTCTGAAGGTCCGTCCGACCGACAGGGCGTTTTCCTGGCTGCCGCTGTATCATGATATGGGCCTTGTCGGGTTCTGCCTGTCGCCAATGATGGGGCAGGTGTCGGTTGACTATCTTGCCACCCCGGCATTTGCCCGCCGTCCGGCGCTGTGGCTCAAGCTGATGTCACAGAACCAATGCACAGTCGCTTATGGACCGTCATTCGGTTATGACCTGGCGGCGCGCCGTGCCAATGGCAGCCTTGCTGACCTTAAGCTGGACCAATGGCGTGTTGCCGGCATCGGTGGCGACATGGTGCGTGCCGATGTGCTGAAACTGTTTTCGGAAACGCTTGGTGTTGCCGGCTTCAAGTCAAAAGCGTTTCTGCCCAGCTATGGCATGGCAGAATCCACCCTTGGCGTCTGCTTCGTGGATGCGGATGAAGAGCTTCGGGTTGACGTGATCGATCGCACTGAAATGAAAGAGTACGGTGTTGCGAAAACCACAACCGAAACGGATCCTGACCTGGTCCGCAGTTTTGTCGTGTGCGGGCGTCCGCTTCCCGGTCACAAGATGCGGGTTGTCAATGTCACCGGCAAAGAGCTGGGCGATCGTGAAATCGGATGTATCGAGATTGCCGGCCCCAGCCTGATGAGCGGCTATTTCCGCAATGATGCCGCAACATCGGCGATCATGCGCGACGACGGGTTCATGGATACCGGCGACATGGGATACTGGCTTGATGGCGAGATTGTCATCACTGGCCGGGCCAAGGACATGATCCTTCACAACGGGCGCAATATCTGGCCACAGGACATTGAATGGTCTGTTGAGAAACTGGACGTGGTTCGCGACGGGGACGTGGCTGCATTTGCCGTCGAGGGTCAGTTTGGCGAAGACTGTGTATGCGTGCTGGTGCAATGCCGCCTGCGCAGGGATGACGAAATCGAAGCGGTTCGCAAAGCTGTCAAAGCCCAGATCTCCCGGACAATCGGCATCGAAGCGCAAGTGGTCATGGTGCCGCCCAAATCATTGCCGTTCACATCGTCCGGCAAACTGTCACGCTCCGGCGCGAAGACCATGTTCAGCAATGGTGACATCGTTGAAATCGTGAATGACCTGGACACCTTCGAAAACACAATGTCGGTGGCGGCGGAATAGGCTTGTGCCTGTTTGACCGCCCCGGGATCATTCGCAAAAAACCTGATTTAAGTGATTGAGTCATGCCATCACGACAAGCGCGCCCTGCGCCGCTTCGGATTGCTGTTACCGGAGTTACCGGGTTCGTGGGGTCACACCTGGTGCGCCAACTTGCGGCCCGAGGCCATGATATCCGGGCCCTGGTTCGCGACAGATCCCGGCTGAGCAAGAAATTTCCAGACTCTGCCGATGTGGTTGAGGGGGCATTGGACGACGGCCAGGCTCTGGACGAGCTGGTAGGCAGGGCGGAAGTGGTGGTGCATGTGGCAGGTGCCATAAAGGCGGTTGATGCGGCAGCTTTTATGAAGATCAATGCAGACGGTACCCGGGCGGTTGTTGAGGCGGCAAGGCGCGCCGGTGTGAAAAGATTTGTCCACGTATCGTCCCTGGCGGCGCGGGAACCGGCCCTGTCTGCCTATTGTGCGTCAAAGGCGGAAGCTGAAACCATTGTGGCGGGGCTGGCAGGGACCATGGAGTGGATTTGCCTGCGGCCACCGGCGGTTTACGGACCCGGAGACCGCGCAACGTTGCCCTTGGTGCAACAATTGTCCCGGCGGCATGCGTTTCTGACCGGGTCTCACGACCAGAGGATTTCCCTGCTGCATGTTGATGATCTGGCCCGTGGCCTTGTCGCTGCTGCAGAAGGTCTGGTGCCGGGTGGCACGGTTTACGAAGCCGACGATGCAACCCCTGACGGATACAGCTGGTCGGATGTGGCCCAGGCGGCAGCGGCCACTTTGGGTTTCACTCCCCGGGTTCATTTGCTGCCCCGCCTGGTCGTCCAAATGGCAGGAATTGCCGGTGGCATGTTGGCGCGGGTTACCGGCAAGGCGCAGATCCTGACAGCCGGAAAGTCGCGTGAACTTTACCACCGCGACTGGGTGATAAGCGGGCCCCGCCTGGACGCAACGGATCACTGGCAACCCCGTATCAGGTTTGCTGAAGGGTTTGCCGACACGCTTCGCTGGTACCGGGCGCACGGATGGTTGCCTGACAGATGAGACACGCCTACAAAGCGGCACATTGTTGATGGAGATAACAGAGCATGACGGACGACGAGCAGGAAATTTTCGACAAGCTGAGCGAGCTTTTGCAACCGTTCAACGAAAAGCAGGTCGAATTGAAACCGCAGACAGAGATTGCAGTGGACCTGGCGATTGACTCCGTTTCGGTGATGGATTTTGTCATGGAAGTGGAGGACCATTTCGACATGGACATTCCGCTGAATGTATTGTCGGAAACCCATACTATGAAAGACCTGATTTCGGTTGTTCAGGCCCGCAAGAAAGCATAGCAAAATGGTAGATCTGCTCGACAAGAACAAACCGCTTCTGGACCGGATGCAGAAGGTGGCGGAAGCAGGTTCGCGGGTTGGTCCTGTAAACGAGGAACTGCTGTCGCCGACGCGTGCGATGATCGGCGGGCGCGATACCATTCTTGCCGGCACCAACAACTATATGGGTGTAACGTTCGACAGTTCCTGCATCGAGGCGGGCCAGCGGGCGCTGGCCGAGTATGGCACAGGTACAACCGGCTCGCGGATCGCAAATGGCAGTTATGCCATCCACGAGGAACTTGAACGGGAGCTGGCCGCCTTTCTGGGCATGAAGCACTGCATCGTGTTTTCAACAGGCTACCAGGCCAATCTGGGCATGATGGCAGGCCTTGCCGGGCCCAAGGACACCATCTTCCTGGATGCAGACAGTCACTCTTCAATCTATGACGGATGCACGCTGTCCGGCGCACAACTGGTGCGTTTCCGGCACAACGACGCTGCCGATCTGGATAAGCGACTGACGCGCATGGAGGACACCGGTGGCGGTCGCCTGGTGGTGCTGGAGGGTATCTACTCGATGCTGGGTGACCGGGCGCCGCTGGCCGATTTTGTCGAGGTCAAGAAGAAGCACGGCTTCCAGCTGCTGGTCGACGAGGCTCATTCTTTCGGCGTTCTCGGGCCCAATGGCTGTGGCCTGGCAGACGAAGCCGGACTGATGCATGAGGCCGATTTTGTGGTTGGCACGTTTTCCAAGTCGATCGGTGCAATTGGCGGGTTTGGCGCTTCGGATCATCCGATGTTTGAAACCGTGCGCTATTCTTCCAAACCGTACATGTTCACCGCTTCGCCGTCTCCGGCATCTGTTGCCACAGCAACTGCCGCGGTCAGGCTGCTGGCGCGCGAACCGGAACGCCGCGACCGGCTGCAGTCAAACTCAGCCCGCCTGTTCCATGGCCTTCGCGGGCTTGGACTGGAATTGGGATGCGACGAAGTGAGCCCGGTGATTGCGGTCAAGTGTGCGGACGAGCCGTCGACCCTGGTGATGTGGAACGAACTGCTTGCCGCCGGCGTCTATGTGAATATCGCGCTGCCGCCCGGCACGCCCGGCAAACTGTGCCTGTTGCGGTGCTCGGTTTCCGCAGCTCACACGGAGGCCGAAATAGACCGGATCATCGAACTGTTTGCGTCGGTGGTGGCTGGCAGGCAACCTGCCGCTGCTTCGGCGTAAGTCTCTAGGGCCGCCGCACGCGCAATCGTCAACTCACGGTTTCGGCCTTGAACATCATGGCTCCGGCAAGGGCCGCGTAGACGAGAAACGGCGCCCAGGCGCCGAACCAGGGAGGCACGAAACCGACCTCTCCCATGGTCAGCGCGATGCCTTCGAATATCGAGAAGGTGAAACCGAGCGCCAGGCCGACCATGAACAGGCGGCCCGCCGCGCCGCCACGGCGGAACTGGACCGCCAGCGGAATACACAGGGCGATCATCAGCCATGGCGTGAACAACAGCGACATTCGCCGATGCCACCAGGTCTCAAATACGTACACCGGCTTGATGCCGAAGCCCGCATTGCGAATGAAATAGCCCAGATCAACGGTTGACATTTCGGCCGGTTCCCCGGAGCGTTTTCCCGCGCGGGCAGGCCGCATGTTTCCTGAATACACCAATCGCTTGATGCGGTTGGGTTTGACGTTTTCGGCATGGTAGATGATCACGTCTTCCAGTTGCCAGCGCCGGTTCACCAACGTGGCAGTGTGTGCATTTATCTGCTCCAGCAGCTTACCGTCGGGGCCGCGACGGAAGATGATGATGTCGGTCAGCTCGGTTGCATCGGCATTTGCGTGCGAGGCGCGCAGGATGTCATTGCCGGCCCGCATCCATATAGCCTTGCCGCTGCCGGCTCCGGCTTTCTTGCTGCCGTATTCGCCAATGCCCCAATCGATCAGCTTGGGGGTGACCCTCGGTACTCCCTGATCGGCAATCAGGAATGTTATGCCGCCGATTATTACCGCCAGCGGAAACAGCATGAGCACAATTCGCGCCGGCGACAGGCCGGCCGCCCAAATGGCGGTGAGCTCGCTGCGGTAGGAAAGCTCCACAAGCGCCAGCAGAATGGCCAGCAATACTGAAATCGCCATGAATGTGGAGGCGGTTACCGGCAACAGCAACAAGGCATACTCAGCTATGGGAATTGAGCTGCCCGATCCGCGACTCAGAATTTCCTCCGAATAGGTCACCACTGTCAGCGACACGACGAAGGCCGAAATGCCGCTCAGGATCATGATGAACCGAAGCAGGATCATTTTTGACAGCAGTAAGCCGATTGTCTTCATGGTGCATCCGCAGCAGGCAATGGCCTGATCTTGCGCCACACGGCTTTGATGTAGTCGGCCACATCTTCCATCAGCGGTTCCAGCCAGGGCCGGGGCAGGGTGTAACAGGTGACGTAAAACCGCCAAAATGCAAAGCCGGCAAACAATGAAAACGGTGCCCATATGCTCAGCCAGACAGAGGTGCCGGATACACGCGTCAATAAATGTCCCTGCTGTAGCACTTCGTGAAAAGCCACAAGCAGGATCAGTGCTACCGCGAACTTGTATGCCCGGCTGCCCCGCCGTGAACTGATGGCAAACGGCAGCGCCAGGAATGGCAGAATCAGCACCAATGCAACCATTGCCAGACGGATATGGAATTGCGATTCCAGGTGTCTTGTTCGTCGGTCACTCAAGTCATCGCGTTGCAACTGGGTATACAACTCCGTCAGTGTCAGTTCGCGCTCGTTGCGGCCGCGCGGGCGGAAAACCTCTTTTGACAATTCTCCAAGTGCCACATCGGCTGCTTTGAAGTCGCCGACGACCGGGGGCTCCAACGCGGACGTCGAAGCCGTGGCATCCTTTGATTTCATTTCCATCCGATGGCCGTCATCGAGCCGCAGAACCGGCCGGGAATTGGAAGGGTCATCGACCAGCCTGCCGTTCAGCGCGGTTATGGTCTCGCTGCCCTTGTCGCCATTGTCGTCATACATGAAAATGCGCTGGAACGAGTTGTCCCGCCGCTCCAGCTTGTCAAGAATGAAGGTGCGTTTGCCGGTCTGCATAAAGACGCCTTCTTCGGCGAGATAGAAGACATCTACATTGGCCAGCGTGTAGACCGTGGCGCGGTAGGCATACAGCGAATAGGGTTGTATCCAACCAAACATCAAGGCGGCATTGACGGCAAGAACAACTGAAATCATGCACACCGGGCGGGTCAGACGTCCGAGGCCGACGCCGGCTGCCAGAAATGCATCGAGTTCGGAGTCTTTCGACATCTTGTTGAAGCCGAACAACAGGCCAAGATACAGAGCCACGGGTGCGGCAAGCCCGATATAGTGCGGCATCCAGTAGGCCAGCAGTTCCAGCACTACGCCAAATGAATTCCGGTTGCCCAGCGTAATATCCAGCACCTTTACGATGCGTTCCGCACACAGGACAGACAGTCCGGCGCCCAATGCGGTGAGCAATGGTATTGATACCTGACGAATTATGTATCGCTCTATAATCGGAATTCTGAAAATATTGCTTTCGGCCGCGCGCCGTCCTCTGTTGCTGCCGGACTGGCTGAATCAGCATGCTCGGGTGACGTTACGGGTTCATTTGAGCCCGGTTCGCCGCGGAGCACCCACTCCAACTCTTCAAACAATGCATCACACGGATTGTCAATCCAGACTATAACTTGTTTGCGGCACGAAGCTGTTTTTTTCCGTGTCCCAGCACCTGGTGTTGACTGTGCACTGCCAGCGGCCTGAGGTGCGCCGGATGTGATATTCGTTCCAGGCAGCCGGTTCGGTTCTGCGAGCGCCATTGGATGTTGCCGCCGGCATGCCGAGGATATGGACGGTCCCGTGCCGGGAGGCCAGCGCATTGCGCATGGTGATGTGATTGTGACCGTGAACCACGAGATCGCACCCGTGCTCTTCCAGCACCTGTTGCAGACCGCTGGCGTCCACCAGCGCCTTGCGCCGTCTGGCCAGGCCGGGCAAGGGCGGATGATGGATCATTAAGATCCGGTAGAAGCCCTTGGATCGTAGGTTGTGCAGCGTGCTGGCAAGGGCATCGATCTGGGCCTCTCCGAGAACGCCTGAAGCACGCCCTGGCCTTGTCGGCACGCCGGTTGATACGCCAATCAGCGCGATATTGCGGCGCTGGCGCACATAGGGAAACGGCATGGCAATGCCCGGTGTCGTAACGGCTCCCGGCACCATCAGGTCGCCGGTCATGTAATCGCCCAGGCGGCCCATGCCCTGGTCCCATTGCACCGGCACATAGGCATCATGATTTCCGGGCACAAACGAGATCCAGTCGGACCTGCCAAGGTTGCGAAGCCAGCTCTCGGCATTGATGAATTCGCGCGGCAGGGCGATGTTCACAAGATCACCGGTCACCATAACATGGTCCGGCTGCGCCGCCTTGATATCGTGCACCAGTGCACTGGCAATCCGGGGATCGTGGATCGCCTTGCGCCGGAACGTCCATGAATTGTAACCCACAATCCGTTTGGAGGTCATTTCACATGCCTTGATCGGCGGCAGCGGAGCCAGGTGAACATCTGATATGTGGGCAATGCGAAAAGTCACGAAATCTGTCCGTCAGGCAATGGTTCGTTCAAAAATCCGATAGGTCTTGTAGGCCCGTCCGCCAATCGCTTCTATCATGCGGCGCATCGGCACATTGTCCTCCAGTATCCAGGACAGCTCGGCGCGTTTCGTGCCGCGGTCGACATGGTAGGTGCGGACAGCATCAATAACCGCCATGGCAAGCGCGGCGCCAACCGGGGTGCCGTGGAATTTCCGGCGCACGCCCATCAGTGGCAGGCGGACCGCCTCGGGCGGGGAAAACTTCAGCCGCCACAGCAGTTTCGCCCAGCCAAACGGCAGCAGTTTTCCATTAAGATCGTGGGCCGCCCGATTGATATCAGGCAGTGTGACTGCCATGGCGCAAGGTTCGCCCTGATAGACCGCGAACGCAATGAACTGTTCTTCAACGAGCATTTTCAGGTCCTGGCCAAACTTGTGGATTTCCGCCTTGCTGAATGGTGTAAACCCCCAGTTTTCCGACCATGCATCGTTGAAAATGTCAATCAGGATGGCGAGATCTCGATCAAGGTTCTTCTTGCTCAAGGGGCGGACTTCAAGATCGCCTGTGGCACGTACTTTGGACAACATGCCGGCCAGCCCGCGGGGCAACGGTTTCGAGTTGTCAAAATCATAGGCCAGCACATCCTTGATGGCCTTGTAACCTGCAGCCGCAACATGGGTTTCGTAATAGGGCGCCGCATGCCCCATCATCAGTGCAGGCGGATGTTCAAACCCCTCTACCAGCAGGCCGGTCTCTTCATTGATGGAAAAGCCGAAAGGGCCAATGGCGCGCTCCATCGCTTCTGTTTTCAGCCAATTTTCTGCAGCATTGAACAGGGCCGCAAAGACCTCGGCATCGTCAAAGGCGTCCAGGAATCCGAACATGCCCGTCGCGTCCTCATAGCGCGCCAGCCGGAGGTCATCGACCTGTGCCGAAATGCGACCGACAGGCTGGCCGTTCCGAAAGGCCAGAAAAAGTTGCGCGCGGCCATGCTCAAAAAACGGATTGTGCCTGGGGGAAATGTGCTGTGACCGCTCGAAATTCAACGGCGCGATCCAGGCCGGGTCATCGGCGAAAACGGCATGGGGAACCTGGATGAAGGTCTTGTGGTCATGCCGGTCCTTGACTGGTCTTATTTCAATCTCACTCATGCGCGGCATTTTCTGCCGCTTTGCGGCGATGCTTTGCCGGTGTCTTTATTTGCTTTGCAGAGCCGCCCTCCACCTTGTACAGGCAATCGGCGATCTTGGACCAGGCAGGTCGGTGGGTGATGGCAATAATGGTGAATTCACCGGCAAGCGCCAGCGCATTGCGGCAGATACTGGCTTCAGTTTCCGGATCCAGCGCGCTGGTCACTTCGTCAAGTATCAGCAATTTGGGACGGCCAACCAGCGCGCGGGCGAGTGCGATACGCTGGCGCTGGCCACCTGACAGGCGCCCACCCATTTCGCCGGCATTCGAATCCAGGCCATCAGCCAAGGAATTTACAAAGTCTTCGGCATTTGCCAGCCGCAAGGCATCGATTATGTCCTCATCGGACAGGCTGGTGTTGCCAAGTGCAATGTTGTCGCGAAGGCTGGCGTGCAACAGGGAAAGCTCCTGCGGAACGTAGCCGATAATAGACCGCCAGGCTTTCAGCGATAACTGGTCCATCGGCCGGCCATCGATCATGATGCGTCCCGAAGCAGGCTCATGCAGGCCAAGCAGCAAATCGACGATGGTTGTTTTGCCGGCGCCGGACGGTCCTTGCAGCACGGTTATCTTGCCCGATGGAATGAACAGCGAAACGTTCTCAACGGTTGGCTCGTCCTCGTGCGCAAAGGTGACCTCGTCGAACGTGCAGCCTTCGTCCAGCGTGATGTCCTGCGCACCGCCGCCCCGTTCGGCCTCACGCGTCAGCTGTTCCGACATATCGTGTACTGCCGAATAGGCGGCTTCCAGTTCGGCTCCGCGCTGCAGATACCTTTGCAGCCGCCGCACAACGGAAATGGCTTGATAGCCGATGACACCGACCACCGTGACGCCGGCAAGGGTCACTTCCCAAACGCCGACAGCCAGAAAAAATCCAACCCCGATCATCAATGCGATGAGGATATCGGCGCCCCGTTCCAGTCCCTGAGTTGACAAGACCTGCAGCTTGATCGACTTGTTGAGCCTTTGCAGGTTTGACGCGAACATGGCGATAAACGGCACCGTCCGCGCCATCGATTTGATCGGCTTTATGTTGTTCAGGGCGTCTGCAACGATGGTGACAAGTTGGCTGGTCGAGGCGGTTTGACTCTTGCCGGCGCGACGGCTGACAGCGATCAACTTGCCCAACCCCGCCACAACGATCGTCCCGGCAATGATACCAGCCAGGGCAAATTCGAAAGATGCCATCAGGGCAATGATAAGGTAGCCCAACCCCTGGACTGTTGCCGCCACGAACTTGGCGGATTCCAGGTAGGCCTGGCCGGCGCGCGTGGCGTCGACCGAAATGGTATTGGCAATCCGCCCGGCGCGATGATCGACAAAATACCGCCATCTCGTGTCGAACATGGCATTCAGCAGGTCTTCGCGCAGCTTGGTGGAAACATTGGCAATCGAGAAGCCGGCATAGGTCAGTGCAGCCCCCAGCAGGATGGTGCGCACAATCAGCATCAGGACAACGGCGATCGTAAATCCGGCCAGTGTTGCCGGCAGTCCGGTCATTGCAAGTGTTGCATCAATGAGGGTCTTGAATGCGGGCGGCAGAGTGCTTTGTTCTCCGGACACCGTGAGAAGGGCCGGTAACAGGGCGCTCATCGACAGGATTTCGGCTACCGAAGACAGAATCAGGCAGAAGAGGACCAACCAGGAATTGGTCCCTTTTGCAGATGCGAAAATTCGGAACAGCTTCAGCATCAGGTGATCGTCATCATCTCGCTAATGTGTATGGGCGCAAATCCATTGCAAACGATTAGAGGCGTCTGCCCGCATGAGCAAGGACGGAATTCAACAATGCCAGCAGATCAGGATGAATTTCCGCAATAGGGATCGGGACCGCAAGCGTACACGCTTCCGGCGGCCTGGAGCCGGATCTCAGTCACGGGTGCTCATTTTTTCCAAGGTCTGTGCAGCATCCCGGGTTGCCTGTTCAAAGCGGTCTTCGTAGGTTTCCATGTTTTTTTGCGGGCTTTTGAAGAACGAACTCTTCTTCAGGCCGGCGACAAAGAGCCTGTGCAGCAATCGCGCCGGCGCTTTCATTGGCCTGTCTACGTGCCACAGCAACACAACACGTTCCTCGTCGGTATTGTTGCTGACTTCATGCTTGTAGGTGTCATCAAAAACGAAAATCTTGCCTTCCTGCCACGTGCAGTACTCGTCTTCTACCCGTAACCTGCAGTTATCGCGATCCTTCGGCACAATCAATCCCAGATGGCAGGTGACAATACCTTTTGTAACTCCCTTGTGCGGTGGGATGTGGGCTCCCGGCGCCAGGATGGAGAACCAGGCGGTCTGCAGATTCGGGATCGTTTCCAGCATGGCGGCTGTCTTGGGTGCCTTGGCACAATTGCGCTTGAGCTTGGTTCCGAACCCGTACAGGAAGAACGTGCGCCAATCGTCGCCCTTGGAGACCTTCTTCTGATACGTGGAGACTTCGTGGAACTTTGGTACCTGTTCGCGAAATTTCAGGATCTCCCGGACTTCGCCGAGCACATCGCGCCAATTCTCCTCCAGTATCTTGAACTCGGGGAAATGAGCCGCGTCCAGAACCGGTGTATCGCCGATCAGCGATTGCCGTGACTGAAAACCTGCGATCAGGTTTCTGAAACGGCGACCAAAGGTCACAAAAGCCTTATTTAAGGGTGATCTTTCTGATTTTGCGGATGTGGCCATGGAGCAGTCCTGAGGAGTTTTCGTTTTCCGGATCAGTTTCGGTAAGTGCCTGGAACGGGTTGGTTTTCGATAGAAAACCCAGTTTTCTGAAGCTGTTCAACTTGTGAAAGTGTATGTGCGATGCAAGCCACGAAGCGGCGTGCAATTTATCAAGTCGCCTTCTAGCATGTCTCGCAGAATGTGGGCGATTTTGCGAGTAAGGTTATGCGGGAAGCTGGTGATTACTGGGCAGACCTGCATAAAATGGTCGAGACCGGGTGCCAGATGTTGAAATCTTACATGTTTCCAATTGCCAACAAGCTGCTGTTGCAACCGCTTGGGCGCGTAACACGCGGTATGACTCTAGGTACGCGCGCGGTGGTCCGAGACGCCCGCGGGCGCATGCTGGTGGTACGCCAGCGATACACCAATGGCTGGATTTTCCCGGGCGGTGGTGTGGACAGGGGAGAAGCGCCCGTCAGTGCCATGAGACGCGAGGTCCTCGAGGAAACCGGTGTACGGTTGACAGGTGATGTTGCGATGCATGGATTGTTTTCGAACCACGCCAACTTTCCCGGCGATTATGTGGCTGTTTACATCGCGAGCAGCTTCGAAGATGGCGAATGGCAACCGTCGCTTGAGATAACCGAGCGTGCATTTCTGGACCCGGCGGATATTGCCAGGGACTGTTCAACCCCGATGCAAAGACGCCTGGACGAGTTGGCCGGCAAACGGGCAGTTTCGGAAATCTGGTAGCACTGAAAAACGTCAACATGGGTGCTCGGGCGCAAGGTGGCCGCAGGCAGTATTTGACGCTCGCGCTGACAACGTGATATGGCCAGCCGGTGCCGTTGTTCAGGCGAACGGGAGCGTTCGCAGGGGCAACGGTGACAGGTAAAGTGATCAGGATGACCGGAATGCCAGTGAAAGTGCGTCAGCGACGATTTGGTTCCAGGCGATGCGGATTTGTTTCCCGCACTGCCGGACTTTCTTCGCGCGTGCACTGCCTGTTGTCCTGATGCAGCCTGCGGCCGGTGAGGAAGTCCGGTGTGAAACCCACACTGCAACCTTTCTCATTTCAACGGACCCGGGCAGATGCTTACCAATCCAGACTGTATAAGACCATTCAATGATGATGATGCTGCGCTTGAGACACAGGCCGACGGGCTGCTTGACCGGGCGTTCGGCATTGGCAGGCGCACCAAGACCACCTATCGGCTTCGCGAGGGCGAGAAACCTGTCCAAGGGTTGAGCTTCGGTCTTTATCTTGACGATGAAACGGCCGGTCCGACACTGAGGGCGGTCATCAGTTTCTGGCACCTGTGCATAGGCGAAGCGGGCCATCGCGCCATCATGCTCGGGCCGATCGCGGTCGAACCACACCTGCAGGGCACCGGATTAGGTGCAGCACTCATGCGCCATTCCCTCAAACAGGCGCAGCGGCTCGGCCACAAGCTGGTCATTCTTGTCGGGGACGAGCCGTACTATGCACCGTTCGGCTTTTCGCAGGTGCCTGACGGGCGCCTGACGCTGCCGGGACCTGTGGATGCTGCCCGTCTGCTGTACAGTGAACTGGCGCCCGGCGCGTTTCAAGATGTCAGTGGCCTGGTGCTTTCGCCATCACGATACAGGTCCAAAACAAAAGCTTAAGCGCGGGAAATACCGTATTTGCCTCAGCGGCCTTCGCGATACCAGGTCAGTGTCACCAGCGCCAGCAGGGCTGCCAGGGCCAGCAGTGTCGCAAACAGGGGAAACGCGCCGATAGACAACACACGATAGGCGTTGTTGGCCTTCAGGCCGAGCCAGCCGGAGCCCGTCATAGAGCGGTCGGCATTGACCCTGGCAATGCGCGGCAGGGTCATGGTGGCCGGTTTGCCGTCCTGGGATATAAATCGCGCAGATGCTCTGGTGCTGGCTGCCAGCGGGTTGAGCTTTTCCGTCGTGGCAAACAAGTCCGTTGCCTCGCGGGGATCAACCGTTCCGATGGCGGCCACCGCCTCCAGCTCGCCATCTGACAACCGGTGCAGGCCGGCCTCGGTTGCCTCCAGGGTGCCGCGCCAGATGCCTGGCTGTGCCTGCTGCAACGAGATTTGCCGGGTCTCGCCAGACGGCAGGGTGACGGTCACATCGTCGACCTCATTGCCCATGGTGTTGCGCTCGACGGTCAATTGCGTACCGGTCTGGGTTCCGGACAGGGCTTCTTCTTCAAGCTGCGGCTCTTTCATCAACCAATGTGCCATGCGCCGCAACATTTCCGCCTGTGGCCCGCCGCCTTCGAATCCACGTGCCCACAACCAGGCGTGATCCGACATGAGTTCCGCCACGCGGCCTTCGCCAACACGGGCCAGCACCATCAATGGCCTGTCATCAGGTCCGGCCATGACAATGTCACCATTGCGCACTTCAGAATCGACAATGCGGAACCAGCGGCCCCAGTCGGGTTCGCTCTTGCTGGCCCCGGGCAGGCCGCGCACGACCGGATGACGTTGGCCCTTTTCGGTGACCCGTGCCTTGAACGGCCCGACGGTCACCTCTCCGGTCGGCATGGCCGGCAGGATTGCGGACAGCGGCGTGCGGTAGATGCTGGTGGCTTGCGCATAATCAGGTCCTGCCGCAACCAGAACCGCGCCGCCTTTTTCCACATAGTCGGCGATATTTGCCAGGTAGGTCACCGGCAGCACCCCGCGGCGTTCATAGCGGTCGAAAATTATCAGGTCGAACTCGGAGAGTTTCTCGACAAACAGTTCGCGGGTTGGAAACGCGATCAGCGACAGTTCGTTGATGGGAGTGCCGTCCTGCTTTTCCGGCGGGCGAAGAATGGTGAAGTGCACCAGATCAACCGATGTATCGGCCTTTAACAGGTTTCTCCAGGTGCGTTCGCCGGGGTGCGGCTTGCCTGAAATCAGCAGCACGCGCAGCCGGTCCCGGATGCCCTTGGTCACCACTATTGCGCGGTTGTTGCGGGTTGTCAGTTCACCGGCCAGTTCGGCTGCAGACAATTCGATGATGTTGTCGCCGCCGTGGGTGATGTCCAGCTCCATTTCGGTTTCGACGCCGCTTTGCGCCGTCACCGTGCCGGCCACCACACCGTCTACCGAAATGGTGATTTGTACCGGCTGGCCTTTTGCTGCGCTCTGGTCCTCGACGATGAAGCGCAGCGCCTGGCTTTGCCCCACAATGCCGAACTTGGGCGACTGTGTGAGCTTGATGGTGCGGTCGATCTCACCTTTACGGCCGGTGATGAGACCGTGCAGGGGCCCGCTGTAACCAAGTTGCTCCATGCTGGCTGGAATGTCATGCACCTGGCCGTCGGTGATCATGATGGCGCCGGCGTAGCGTTCAGGCGGAATATCTGACAATGCCTGTCGCAGGGCAGCGAACGCCAAAGTGCCCTCGTCATCGGAGGTGATGCCGGAGCGCACCTCTACCTGGCGCACTTCCAGGTTGGGGGTCGAGCCCAGGCTTTTGCGAAGGTCTGCTTGCGCAGCATCCGTCAGGGCGGCACGGTCGCCGATGGTCTGGCTCTGGCTGCGATCGGTGACAAGCACCGCTATATCGGACAGGCTTTCACGTTCCTCGCGTAGCAGGACCGGGTTGAACACGGCGAGCACCAGCACCGCGCCGGTCAACGCCCTGAGAAACGCGCCGCGCGCGCCCGCCACCAGGCCGGCAAAGACCGCAATGGCAACGGTGATGGCCAGCGCGATTGCCAGCCATTGCGGCACCAGGGGTTGGAAATCCATCGTCCACTGCATGGCGGTTCTACTGCCCCAGCCGTTCGAGCAGGGCCGGCACGTGAACCTGGTCTGCCTTGTAGTTGCCGGTCAGCGCATACATCATCACATTGACGCCGGTGCGCCAGGCGTGTTCGCGCTGGCCTTCACCGCCCGGTGATACCGGGAACTGCGGATTGCCTGCTTCGTCGGTTGCCCATGCGGCGGCATAGTCGTTTGAGCCGATAATGATCGACGTGACACCGTCGCTGGCCGCGGCCTTGATGCTGGATTCACCGGACGTGCGGGCCTCCACCCACAACTGCCCGCCGGCCCAGCGCCCGGGAAAAGTCTGCAACAGGTAAAACGCCCGGGTCAGAACATGACCGTCGGGTACCGGCTCAAGCGAAGGCACGTCGAGCCTGTCAAGGATGCCACGCAGGGCAATCGTTGAAGGTGACGGTGAGCCGGTCAGGGCTGCCGTGGATGCATTGTCGTCGCGGGTATCGAAAAAGATCGTACCGCCGTTTTTCATGTAGTCCGACAGTTTGGCAAGCAACGCATCGTCCGGCGGCGGTGCGCCGGCAATGACAGGCCAGTAGATCAGCGGGAAGAATACGATGACATCGCGCTGCAGGTCGATGGCGATGGGGTCGGCGGGTTCGATCGAGGTGCGCTGCTGCAGCACCCGGCTTAACCCTTGAAGGCCCTGTTTCGATGTGGCGTCGATTTCCATGTCGCCGGTCAGGACATAGGCAATTCGCGTCTGCAGGCTTGACTGCATGGCAAATTGCTCTGCCGCATCAAGACCCTGCGATGTGGTTGTTTCCTGGGCCATGGCGGGAGGTGTGCAGATAGCCCCTGTGGCCGCGACAAACAGAACCGCGACAGCAGAGGCCAGTGCAGCGCGTTTTGTCAGTCTGGCTGCCGCGCCGGTCAGGTATAGCATGGCCAGGCAATCCGCGATAAACAGGGCCACGGCCGCCGCGAACAGCCAGCCTGAAAGGTCGGTTGGTCGGGCACGCTCGTAACTTGCAACTGAAATGGACGACGGCAAACCGCTCAACAGTTGCAGACCGTCGCCGGCGGCATCGAGGTTGAGGGCATGGCGCGCGCCGCCGCGTCCGTAAATGCCAGCAGGATGATCCGCAGTGGGCTGCATCTTGAAAAAGGCATCGGTTTCAACCGGGGCGGCACTGGCCGGCGGCGT
>JBPCVV010000199.1:0-49044 GCA_051010195.1 Anderseniella sp.
CCTCATCGGCAATGGCACGCACCTCGGCCACCGGATGGGGCAACAGGTTGAGACTGCCGCCGATGGTGATGAGTTTGGGCCGAACCTTGCCGGCAAGTGCCCGCAATCCGTCCACATCGACACTGTAACCATCCGCCTTGACCGGCGCGCGATGGATGTCGAGACCATACAGGCCCGCACATCCGGCCTCGTGATGAGTGACATGACCGCCAATTGAGGCAGGCGGCACGATCACCGCATCACCCGGCCTGGCCAGCGCCATGAACCCGTACAGGTTGGCCATGGCGCCTGATGCCACGCGGATTTCCGCATACTGCGCAGCAAAGATTTCCGCGCAAAGTTCGGCGGCGATGATTTCGATCTCCTCGATGGCTTCCAGGCCCATCTCGTACTTGTCGCCAGGGTATCCCAATGACGGCCGTGAGCCGAGGCCGGCAGACAACATGGCTTCCGCGCGCGGGTTCATCACGTTGGTGGCCGGGTTGAGGTTGAAGCAGTCGCGTTCATGGATGGTTCTGTTGTCCTCAGCCAGTTGATCAAGCCGGACATCGATCTTTGCGCTGGAGGCTTGTGCCGTGTCACCGGCAATTCGCTGCACCAGGGTTTCGCAAGGGTCAGGGACCCAGGGTCTTGGTGAGAGAAATGTCATAGCTGGCTCCTTTGCCGACTGCCTTGGTGATCGTTGACCTAAAGAAGCAGCAGCCGGGCTTGCAGGCAAATCAGTTTTGCGAAATATTAGGGTTAGAAAAATTGAGGCTAGCATGGCTGTCGCACCACCACGTCCGAAAGACATTCCGTTGAACGCACTCAGGGCGTTTGAAGCCGCGGCTCGGCTTGGCGGGTTTGCCGCGGCCGCGCAGGAACTGGGCGTGACGCCGGGCGCCATCACCGCACACATAAAGACACTGGAATCTGTACTCGGCGCGGCCCTGTTCGAGCGCACACCGCGCGGGGTTCAGTTGAACGCATTGGGACATAAAGTACTGCCTGTATTCACCGAGGCGTTCGACGGGCTTGGGCTGGCTGTCCAGACCTTGCGCAACGAAGCCATTCCAAACGTCGTTCATATCGCAACCTTGCCGTCACTGGCGCAATTGTGGTTGTCGCCGCGCCTGCCGGCCCTGCGTACAGCGGCTCCTGACATATCGATCTCGATAACCGCGATGGAAACGCCGCCCAACCTCAAGCGTGCGCCCTACGACCTGAGCCTGTTTTACGGTGACGATGCAGAAGGCGCGCTCTCCCGCGATCTGATGTTCCCCGTCTGCTCGCCGAATATGGCCGCCCGGCTCAAGTCACCGCAGGACCTGTCGCATGTCTCACTGCTGTTTGATTCAACCTGGGTTGACGACTGGGAAATCTGGTTGCGCGCTGCAGGCTGCGAATTGACCCCGCGCGGGCCGGTATTCTCCCTGTACACACTCGCAGTCGAAGAGACGGTCAACGGCGCCGGTGTGCTGATGGGACACGAAGCCCTGGTGGCCGCCCATCTGTCGAGCGGCGAACTGGTGGCGCCATTTGACCTGAAGGTCCAACTGGACGCATCACTCAGGCTGTGGTCGCAGCGGCATTTCAGGTCAGCCAGTGCGGCTGGACGGGTAATGCAGTGGTTGCGGGAAAATCACTGACATCTTGATGGGCAAGTCAGTTGCGCGAGCGCCACATGCCTTTGCCGGCCAGCGGGCGGTCTCTGACAACTGCTTCGCGCCGCAGCACATAGACACCAGACGCGACAATCATCAAGGCGCCGATCAGCGTTGTGGATTCGGGCACTTCACCCCACAACAGGAACGACAGGATGGTAGCCCACAGCATTGACGTGTACTCGAACGGGGCAACGGTCGGGGCATTGCCGATACGGTAGGCGGTGGCCAGCAACCAGAACCCCAGGGCGGAAATGAACCCGATCACCACTATCATTACCAGTTCAAGCCCGGTCGGCATGTGCCACGGCAGCAGCAGGAATTTCATCGTACCGTCCGCACCGGCCACCGGGTTGAAGTTGGCGAGCAGCAAACCAATGGCGCCGCCGCAGTAGAAGAAGGTGATCATCATGTAGAACGCCATCACGGAACCGGATTCCGTGATGCCCATCTTGCGGCCGAGCAGTGCCGAAATCGAGTAGCAAAAAGCCGCAAGAATGGGCAGGATGGCCGCCTGCTGGAATGTATCCGCGCCGGGCTGGATGATCACCATCGCGCCGGCGAATCCGAACAATATGCCGGCCCATCTGCGCCATCCCACTCGTTCTCCGAGCATGGGAACGGCAAGTGCGGTAATGAACAGCGGCGCGGTGAACCAGATGGCCACCACGGCGGTCAACGGCATGGTCGGAAGTGCCAGATAATAAAAGAAAAACGCCCCGAACCCGATGAACGAGCGCAGCGCATGCATGATCGGGTGCCGTGTCGCCAGTGTTCCAAGGCCTGATTCATAGTGCACGATCATGAACATCAGGGGCAGGGCGATGATGGCGCGGACAAACACGATCTGGTGTGCCGGATACCGGTCAGACAATTGTTTTACGATCACATCCTGAAACGAGAAGATGAATATCCCGGCACACAGGAAAAGCACTGCACGAGCCGTATCGCTCATGCCGGATAATGAGAAGTTGCCGGTGGGAACGCTCATCGTGACAACTCGCTTTCCTTACCAAATCCTCATGTCACGCGTAGGCGTGACCAGATCAAGATAGGTGAAAGCGTGTCATAGCCGTGTTGGAGATGTCTCGCTCAAAAACGCCAGACTAAATGTCGCGAAACGACAATCAGTTCAGCGTCGCGACATGCCTATTTCAACCTGGCAACGCCGAGGGGAACAGAATATTTTTTGCACCAGATGACCACTTCCTTGGCCGCTTTGGTTGTCGTGGTAGCCGGAACCGAATAGGTGCCGGAACCCTTGTTTCTGGCCAGAATGCCCGCCGTGCCGCCCTTGACCGGACGAGAACCGTTGCCCAGTGTCACATAAGGGTCCGGCGCTCCGTCCAGGTTGAAATTCGAACCTAGCTTGATCACTATCCTGCCACCTTGTTCGGTAACCGTGACCGATCCGGATGTCTTGTGGCCCGAGGCGCCCTTGAACGTGCTGCTGGCTGCCATGGAGGGAACTGCCGTTACTACGAGCAGGGCAACGGTGAGTGCAGTTGATTTCAGCATGGGAAAATCTCCGATCCTTTTGGCTTGCGGCGATTTTATGGTGCCGTTCCAGTCACGCGCAAATCACTTAGCGGTGTGAAGCCGGTGATCGTGTTATCAGGCCCGGGCCTTCATCCGCATCTTGATAGGCCCGTCGGCGCGGCCATTGATCAGTTGCAGGACGTGCGGATTTCCAGATGCATCAATGTCGGCCACGGCGCCGCTCCAAACGATCCTGCCTTCATGCAGCATGAACAGATAATCATACTCGCTGCGCGCGGCGTCCATATCGCTGGTTATGGCAAATACGGTGGCATGGCTGTCTTCGATGGAGCGGTCGAGCAGGCGGTAAATCGCCTTGGTGGTAATCGGGTCAAGCCCCGCAGTGGGTTCATCGAGCAACATCAGCGATGGCTGACTGGCCAGCACCCGGGCGATACCGACACGTTTCTGCATGCCGCCCGACAGTTCTGACGGCATCAGGTCCGCCGTACCGGCCGGCAGGTTGACGCGGGCCAGCTTTTCGATGGCGAGTTCGCGCGCTTGCTTGCGGTTCATGCCGTCATTGTTGATCAGCCGGAACGAGATGTTCTCCCACACCGTGAGGCTGTCGAACAGGCCGCCCTGCTGGAACAACACGCCGGTGTCGGCAAGCAGTTCATTGCGTTCACGCTGGCTGATTCCCGTCACAGGCCGGTCATCCAGCTTGATGGTCCCTCTGGACGGCGTGTGAATTCCCGCCACACATTTCATCAACACGGTTTTCCCGGACGCCGCAGGCCCGATAAGCACGGTCTTGCGGCCGGCTGGAATGATCATGCTGATGTCGTGCAGCACTTTTGCGCTGCCAAATGACATGTTTACGCCGGCTAAGGTCAGTTTTTCGAGTGAGGTGCTGAACGTCATGGAGCGGGTCCGGCGCGGTGTCAGTCAGAATTCGAATATGCGCTTGTAGCGCGTGCGCCAGGTTTTCTCAATCGCTCTGGACTTGAGCCTAGCGAATAGGCCATAACGGGTCAGCAACACACCTTTCAGGACTGCCCTTTGCGCAGCTCGGGTTTCTAGCATGAAAAACTTGTTACTGCAGTTGTTTACCTGGTGGAATGGTCAGACCATGGGCACGCGCTGGTTCACCGCGCGCCATGGCGAGAAAGTCGGTACTGACGATTTCGGCAACACCTATTACCGCGCGCCGTCCAAATTGCCGGCGTCGATCGCTGAGCGCCGATGGGTCATCTACGCCAATTATGCGGAGGCTTCCATGATCCCGCCCGGTTGGCATGGCTGGATGCATCACCGTACCGATACGCCGCCAAGCGAGGTGGAGTACGAAGCCCGCGAATGGCAGAAACCGCATCACCCAAACATGACCGGTTCATCAAAGGCCTACCGGCCGGCCGGCAGCCTGTTGGGGGCAACACCGAAGCGGCCGGCAAAACCGGATTATGATGCATGGCAGCCTGAATAGCGGCCCCTTTCAAACGAGTTCACACCACGGGTATTGAGGCAGGAGCACCCCGGATATGAAAAATTCCATGACGGAGACAGCTGTTGGCGCGTTTGTTGTCGCCATTGCAGTCGGATTTTTCGGTTTCATGTATTTCGTAGGCGGGCTTGGCGGGCCTGCCAATGGTTACAGTGTCAAGGCATCGTTCGGATCGGTTGACGGGATTACGGTTGGAACCGATGTGCGCATGGCAGGCATCAAGATCGGCTCGGTAACCGCGCAGAACCTCGATCGTGAAAGCTATCGGGCAAATCTTGAACTGGCGGTTGATTCCACCGTCAAGCTGCCCGAGGACACCACCGCGAAAATTGCCTCAGAAAGCCTGCTCGGCGGGAAATTCATTTCGCTGGAACCGGGCGGCAGCGATACACTGATCGCCAGCGGCGGCGAGATTGAGTTTACCCAGGATGCCGTAGATCTGTTCGGGCTCGTGTCCCAGTTCGTGCTCGGGTCAAACAAGTCGGATGACAAGAAATCGGAAGGCGACTCGACGCAGTCAAGCCAATGAATTTCAATACATCATCATCGAAACAGACCTGGTCTGCTGATGCCTATTCGACCCACGGCCGGTTCGTGGCCGATCTGGCCGGCGCCGTCTTCGAATGGCTCGCGCCGCAGGCCGGCGAGAAGGTCCTGGACCTTGGCTGCGGTGATGGTGCGCTGACCGAAAAGCTCGTCGATGCCGGCTGTGATGTGCTTGGTGTCGACATGAGTGATGACCTGCTGGCGGCGGCACGGAAGCGCGGATTAAGGGTTGTGAACCGTGACGGTCACAAGCTCGACTTTCCTGCCGAGTTTGATGCAGTGTTCTCCAATGCGGCGCTGCATTGGATGAGCCGGCCGGAACAGGTCATAGACGGTATCAGGCGCGCACTGAAACCCGGCGGCCGGTTTGTCGCGGAATTCGGCGGACACGGTAATGTGGCGGCTATCGTCACCGCGATGCGGGCTGTTGGCGAGCGCAGGGAAGGTGATGAGAGCCTGGCCGGGCCGTGGTTTTTTCCGTCGCCGGAGGTTTATGCCGACATGCTGACAGATGCCGGGTTTGAGGTGCGCCGCATTGGGTTGTACCCGCGTCCTACGCCCTTGAAGACCGGCATGAAAGAATGGCTGAAGTTGTTCCGTAAACCGTTTTTTGAACAGTTCGGCAATGAAACAGACACAGCCCTGGACGAGGTTGAGCAATTGCTGCGGCCCAGCCTTTGCGACGCGCGCGGCAACTGGACGGCTGACTATGTGCGTATTCGCGTGGAGGCAGTGAAGCCTTAATGAAATTGTCCAGGGTACTCCTCGTGTCGGGTCTGGTGATGACTGGTACCGTGGTTCTTGCGTCGGGACCGTTGGGTGCGCAGGCGATTCAGAATCCGTTGGCGGTGTTTGCCGGGCTCGACAAAATTACCGGGCGTATTACCACGTTCGAAATCCCGGTCGACGAAGTGCGCAGGTTCGGCGCGCTGAACGTGTATCCGCGCATCTGCAATTCCAGACCGCCAACCGAAGAACCGAAAACAACCTCTTTTGTCCAGGTTGACGAAAACCTGCTGAGCGGCGGCACGCGGCGCATTTTTTCGGGTTGGATGTTGGCCGAAAGCCCAGGACTTAACGCCGTTGAGCACCCGGTTTACGATGTATGGCTGATTGGCTGCCGTGACCCCAACCGCAAGAGCGTAGATGATGAACAGACGGGCATTCCACCGGCGCAGACCGGCCCTTCCACACAGGACGCGCAGGAAACCCAGCCGCAACAGTGAAGACTTGCTCACCGAACCTAGTTTTGCCACACATCCGCGCAATCTAGCGTGGGTGATGATCGGGAATATCGGTTTTTGATTGTCAGCGGCCCTGGGCATGAGATCGGGCCATACTGAATGAGGCGGGAACATGGTACTTATTAAACGGCTGGTTTATCTGCTGTCAGGTGTTTTGGCGGCAAGTGTAATTTATGTGCCGCTGGCAACAACGCCGGCACATTCTGCGAGTTGCTCGTCCCTGAAAAAGGAATTCTCCAGGAAGATACGCCCGTCAGTTCTCAGGCTGGCCAAGAAGGAATTCCACTTAAGCAACTGGTATCATGCGACGCTCAAAAAACAGCAGTCGGGGGCTCACCCCACGCTTGCCGACATCAGAAGAACCCACAAGGCCATGCTGGCCAACTGCGCTTCCCGGTCGGACAAGGCGTCTTGCCGCAAGTTTGCATCGCAAATGACGTCGGCATCGCGGCGCATTTTCAACGTCAACAAGCGCTGGAAAGCAGCGGGTTGTCCAGGCCAGTTGAACAAGTAGTAGTTTAGCCTTCCGGCGGGTAGTGTATCGGAACGCTGATTTCGGTCACCGCCGGGCCTTTGACCGGGAATGTCGCCTCATGATGAAGTGGTATGAAGCGCGGCGGTGTATTGTAGTTTGAAACCCCGGCGCCTTCGATGGGGTATTTCAGAAACCTGTGCCGCTCCAGAACACCGTCATTGTTCTGGTCATGCCCAACGGAAACAGCGTATTTGCCGTCTGGCACATTTTCAAACAGAAAGCTCACCGTTCCCTGTGCTGCGGGCACCTTGATCTGCCTGACATTGCTGCGGCCTTCCTCACAACTGGGAAAGCCCCAACCGGAACTCCAAAGGCAGGCCAGAACCGTGCCGCTTGCATTGCGTACTCCGGTGACCGACACGAAGACATCCGCAGCCATGGCCGGCGTAGCCAGCACAAACGCCCAAAAAGCAACAGCGAAACAGCGTAACGATCGTAGGGAAGGGAGCTTGAACATATTGAATGACACCGTAACTGGTTGGTTCCAAACTAGTATAGCAGCAAGCCCGATTTTGTAGAGTACATTGTGCGGGCAAACTTCAGTGTTTCTTGTATCTGTAAAATTGTGATGATCTTATGTGTCGTCATGATGACCGGATTTGGCCGATGCCAGAACCGCGTCCGGGTCACCATCATCTTTGAACGCAGTGAAATCCGCCTGCGCCAGCAATGCGTCATCGAGAAGTTTGCGATAGTCGTCACGCAACACTTCCTCACAGCCGAAAGACTTCAGATGGTCGGTCACAAACTGGGTGTCCAACAAGCGAAAACCGCCAGCCTTGAGTCTGGCGACCAGATGTACCATAGCAACTTTGGACGCATCGCGTTTGGCGGAAAACATGCTTTCGCCGAAAAACACTGCCCCGATGCGCACACCGTAAAGTCCGCCAACCAACGCACCGGCGCGGTCGCGGCATTCAACTGAATGACAGCACCCCATGGTATGAAGCTGGTTATACAATGCCGAGATTCTTGCATTGATCCAGGTTGACGGCCGTGCGACCACCGCATGTTCACCAGCACTTCCGGCCTGGCCGGAACACGCCCTGATAACACCGTCGAAATCAGTGTCGACCGTGACCTGGAATTGCCGGGACCTGATACGGCGGGCCAGCGACCGTGACACATGAAACCGGTCCAGCGGGATCACGCCGCGTACTTCCGGTTCGACCCAGTAAAGCGCGCTATCACTGGCGCTTTCTGCCATCGGGAAAATACCGGCAGTGTAAGCTTTCAGCAGAACTTGCGGTGTGATCGTCGACATGGCTGACAGTGTTACCGGATTGCCGGTGTGACCGGCAAGAGAACAATTCTTGTTGAAACCGGATGCACAATGAGAGCCGACATGCTAGGCCTCAGGAACGCTTGGTAGTGAATCTGGGATATGAACGATGCAGGATGACGAGCTAACAGGTGAGTAAGCTGGCGCCGGCCGGATTGTGAAGAAGCCTCGGATTGCGACAATGCTGATGATCTCAATTGTGTTGTTGATCGTCGGATTTCTGATCTTCGGATAGGTCACCAGCTAGCCACCGGTTCGTTTGCTCCAGTAGCAACAGGCACACGTGTGGACGATTTCCACCGACTGCAGCTCTCGCCAGTTGATGTGACCTGACCTGAGCCCGATCGGATACAACAGGTGGCTTATGACCGGATTGAATATCAGGTGGATGGGATACAGGAACAGCACAATTGCGTGCTGGATTTTCTGTTTGGCACTGGCTGTTGCGCCCACATCTGGTGGTGCTTCGTTTACAGCCAGTTTCCAGCCCTGCGTGCTACCTTCCATTTCAATCGGCAGTGATGGGGTGTTGGCCCGGTGCCGGGTCGAGTTTGCTGGAAAGCCGGGCTCGATAGAGCTGGTTGGGCGGGCACCGAACCATGTGCGCGAAGCCGTTTTCCGGAATCAGGACAACCAGGCTGTCCAGCGCATTCCGATCTCGGCCCGGCCCTTCATCGACCCGGAAAATGTGTCGATCATTGTCCGCGACATGAACTTTGACGGCATGCCGGATTTTGGATTGCGAGACTTTGCTCTAACCGGAGCGAATGAGCCGTGGCAGTTCTGGTTGTGGGATGGCGAGAGCAGCAGGTTCGTTTTTCATCCCGCACTCAGCAAACTGCCGAACCCCGAAGTCAGCAAGGCCTCCCGGGTTGTGCGGTCCCACGTGGTGGACAGCCACAGCAACGTGACAACGATTACTTATACCTGGCGAGAAGGCAAACTCGTGCGGCAGCGCGTCGGCAGCGAATAGTCGCGTTTTGCCCCAGGCAGCCTCTAAAGCGCGCTTTCATCCTGTTTGGTGCACGGCCACGGATCTGGTGCTTCGACGCCGGGCGGCAATTTTGTTGAACTGTCACCACATGCGATGGCGACCTGGGCGCTGGTCAGTCCCTTCACACCAGACAGGTCGGCGCCGGCCAGGCTGCTGCGGTACAAATAGGCGTTGCTCCAGTTCGACCCGGCCAGCTTGGCATTCCGGAACGACGCTCTTGCAATTATCGCATAGGTAAAATCGCTGTCTGTCAGGTCGGCATTGTCAAAACTACTGCGGATTACATCCGATTTTTCAAGCAGTGCCCCACTCAGATTGGCGCCGGTAAACTGGGCGCGCGGCAGGCTGGATCGCGACAAATTTGCCCGGGTCAGATTGGCGCCGCTCAAATCTGCACGGAACAGTTCGATTGCCTGCATCTTGGCGCCGGTGAGGTCGGCACCTGCAAGCACTGTGCGGTTGCCGGCAGTCTTTGTCATGGACGCGCCCTTCAGAGATGCCCCTTTCAGTGAGGTATAGCTCAGGTCAGCAGTGTCCAGATTTGCCCCGTTGAGGTTGGCACCGCTCAGGTCCGTGCTTGTCAGGTTGCTGCCGTCAAGCTTTGCGCCGTCCAGCGCCGCTGCCCCCAACATCAGAAGTTTTTTTGAACAACCGGACCAGTCCACGCCCGATGCAGCATGATCCTTGCAATCCGCCTGAGCCGTTGCCGGAACAATTCCCAGCAACGCGGTGGCTATCAGTGCAGCCAACTTCATAGAAAACGCCTCCCGAAAAATATCTGTCGCCTTCAGGTCTGATTCCTCAGACCTGCATAGCGGTAGACTTCCAGTGCTTTGGGGCGAAAACACGGACAGGCTGAACAATTCCTTTCAATTCATGGTGACCGATGTCGTCTAGGGGAATTTCCAGCAAATCGCCAACCTGCTGCGACATGACCACCGGCCGCAAGACACGTTTGGTCAACGCTTCCAGGCGGGCAGCTTCGTTTACCGCGCCGCCTATCACGGTAAAGTCGAGTCGGTCCTGGCCGCCGACGTTTCCGAAGAACACTTCGCCGATATGCATGGCAATGCCACACCGGATCGGGGTCCATCCGTTGAGACTGCGAACATCCTCGCACGGGTTGGCATTGTAGGCGGCGATATTTCTGAGCGCATCGTCGGCCGCGGCCATCGCGGCCTTCGCTGCATCCGCAGCTGTAGCGGCACACTCGAACGGAAACACGGCCAATACGCCGTCGCCGAGGAACTTGAGCACATCACCGCCATTGCCGGTCACCGCGCCCACCACCTGTTCGAAGAACCCGTTCAGGATCCGGTTGACCTGCGGGCCTGAGTACTTCTCTGTCAGCTCCGTGAACCCGCGCATGTCCGCAAACCAGATTACCGCCTCGATGGCATTGCCGTCACCGCGGCTGATCGAACCTTCAAGCACCTGCTTTCCGGCGCGGTGACCCAGATAGACATTGAGAACATTCTCAGCGATCCGTCGCGCTGTGTGCCGGTGGACATGCAGCGCCAGATATCTGAGGACCCGGTCAAGCTGAACCTGCTGCTGCCTGGTAAAACCACCCTGTTCGGCAGTGGCAATTGTGACCGCATCGAAGCGCTGTGCACCAATGCGCTTGGGCATTGGCAGGGCTGCATAGTGTTTAATGCCCTGCTCGGCGAGTTCGGCAGCGAGCGGATACAGCGCCTGTGTCTCGGCATCAGTGACATCCAGAAACAGCGACTGCCCGTCTTCGATCGCCGGGCGCAACGGGCTGCGCATATAGGCCTCCGACTGGGCCGACATGGCCTTTATGACGATCTCGTCGCACAAGCCGTCAAGTTTGCTCCAGATCCAGCCGAAGCCGGTCAGTTGCGGATGCAGTGTCCCCACATGGATGGTAGCGCGCACGACCGGCAGACCTGCAGCAACCATGCGCCAGGCAAGCGATTCCGTCAGCGACAGCATGTCGGTTTCGTTGATGGCATCTCCCAGCAGCCAGTCCTCAAGATCTGAGACGGAAGACGTTGTTCCGGCTGAGGCCTCACCGCGGCTGCCGCGGCCCAGCAAATGAACAGCGTCCGGATAGACCCTTGGTGCCGGATCAAGATAAATTGGTGGCATAGAACATTCCCGTGGATCGTTCGGTCCGGATGTCCGGAGCGAACACCCTATATAGGATAATTTTTGCGAGTTTCCATGCTGGCCGATTGAACAAGCTCTAGTTGGCCAGAAACTTCTCCAGCCAGTGGATATCATACTCGCCGTCAATGATGTCAGTTTCCCCGAGCAGGCGCTGAAACAGCGGGATCGTGGTTTCGATTCCCTCGATGACATATTCGCCAAGCGCGCGTCTCAACCGCATCAGGCATTCGTTGCGATCCCTGCCGTGCACAATCAGCTTGCCGATCAGGCTGTCATAGTAGGGCGGGATAGAGTAACCGGCATAAATGCCTGAATCCACTCGAACACCAAGGCCTCCCGGTTGGTGTACACCAACCACCCGACCTGGAGACGGGGCGAAGGTTTGCGCATTTTCCGCGTTGATACGGCATTCGATCGCGTGGCCGGAAAAATGGATATCATCCTGCTTGAAACCGAGCGTGGCGCCCGAAGCCACGCGCAATTGCTCCTGTACGAGGTCAAGGCCGGTAATGGCTTCCGTGACCGGGTGCTCAACCTGCAGCCTGGTGTTCATTTCTATGAAGAAAAATTCGCCGTCTTCGTAAAGGAACTCAACGGTGCCGGCGCCCGAATACTTCATTTCAGCCATCGCCTTGGAGCAGATTTCGCCGATTTCCTTGCGCTGCGCGGCGTTCAGGGCAGGTGACAGAGCCTCTTCCCAGACCTTCTGATGCCGCCGCTGCAGTGAACAATCGCGCTCGCCCAGGTACACGGCATTGCCTTTCCCGTCGCCAAATACCTGTATTTCTATATGCCGGGGAGTGCCCAGATAACGTTCTATGTACACGGCATCGTCGCCAAAGTTGGCTTTCGCCTCGCTCTGCGCGGTTGACAGGGCGGTGTCGATTTCATCTTCGGACAGCGCCACCTTCATCCCGCGTCCGCCGCCGCCGGCTGCGGCTTTGATCAATACCGGGTAACCGATCTCCTTTGCCACCCGCCGGGCTTCCTCGAACCCGGAGACCCCGCCATCTGAACCGGGCACCACGGGGATGCCGAGCTTCTGTGCGGTGAGCTTGGCCTCAATCTTGTCGCCCATGACCGAGATGTGTTCGGCGGACGGGCCGATGAAGGCGATGTCGTGTTCTTCGAGAATCTTGGCAAACCGGGCGTTTTCTGACAGGAACCCGTAACCGGGATGCACGGCATCCGCGCCGGTAATTTCGCATGCGGCCACAATAGCCGGAATATTGAGATAACTGTCAGTCGCTGATGGTGGGCCGATGCACACGCTCTCGTCCGCCAGGCGCACGTGCATGGCGGTTGCGTCAGCGGTGGAGTGAACCGCAACCGTCTGAACGCCCAATTCGCGGCAGGCGCGCAACACTCGAAGGGCGATTTCGCCACGGTTGGCTATCAGGACTTTTTCAAACATCAGATACTGGGCCTTACGGGGCGGTCTGCTGGATGGGGCGGGGCAGCAAGTTTATTCAATAACCATAAGCGGTTCGTCATACTCAACAGGGTCACCATTGCCGACGAGGATCGCCGTCACTGTGCCGCTATGCGGTGCCGGAATCTGGTTCATGGTTTTCATGGCTTCGATGATCATGATCGCCTGTCCCGCCTTGACCTTGCTGCCGACCTGCACGAATGGCGCTGCTTCCGGTGCCGGTGACATATAGGCCGTGCCGACCATCGGCGAATACACGGTGCCGGCAGACTTTGCGGCTGGCACAGCAGCAGCAGCCTCCGTAACAGGCGTATTGGGCGCAGCGGCAACGCTTGGCGCAGGCGCTTGAACAGCCGGCGCGGGTGTTGCCGCATAGCTTGCCGAAATCTCGCGCGCGACCCGGATCTTCAGGCCGTCCTGTTCGACCTCGATTTCACTCAAGCCCGTATCGGTCAGGATTTCGGCAAGCTGGCGTATTTGCTCGTTGTCGAATGTCTTGTTGTCCTTGGCCATGGTTGATCCCGGTATCCTGTGCTTCAGGTTTTGTCAGTTCTTGTAGTGGCGATGTGTTTTGCCGCATCGATTGCCATCACATAGCCATGCGCGCCAAATCCGCACATGACCCCGTCTGCAACGCTCGAGATAAAGCTCTTATGCCGGAAGCTCTCGCGCTTGTACACATTGGAAAGATGCAGTTCGACAACCGGAAGCCCGGTCGCCTTGAGCGCGTCGTGCAGGGCAACAGATGTGTGCGTGTAGGCAGCGGCATTGATGATAACTGCCATGGCCGTGCTCTGCGCCTGCTGGATCCAGTCTACCAGTTCGCCCTCGATATTGGATTGACGAAAATCGATCTTGACCCCGACCTTTTCCGCATGGGCATGACAACTGGCTTCGATATCGGCCAGAGTGGTGGCACCATATATGTCAGGTTCGCGCGTGCCGAGCAGATTCAGGTTCGGTCCGTTGAGTATCACAATCGTGTCGGACAAAAGAGATCATCTCCAATAGGGGCGGACCAGACACGGCACAGCATGTTTATGCCGCCTGGCGCATTCTTCTTGTACACCGGTCTTGCCACAAAAACTGCGTCCGGCCAAGCATACGCGCCGGTCAGGCTGTGGATGAGATTAACGGGCCTGGGGTCTGCACCCTGCACCCAGCGCGGTCAAATCACACGGCAAGCTGAGTTCTGCGGTCTTCCGCATCAACAATACTGACAACCGCCCTTGTCGCGAACGATTTTGACGCTGGTGGCAAGCTGCTCATAAGGCATCGCGCCTGGCACTAGGTTGTCATCGATCACGAATGCCGGCGTTCCGTTGATGCCAAGAGCCTGAGCCAGTGCACGGTTGTCATTGAGGTTCTTTTCAATCGCGTCGGCATCTGCAGTCATGTCTGCCTTGAGCTTGTCCACGTCAAGGCCGGCTTCCGCTGCAATCGACATCACCTTCTCCTCATTGTCGATGTTGCCGCTGGCAGCCATCAGCGCGAGATGCAACTCCCAGTATTTGTCTTGTTTTTTCGATGCGATCGCAGCGCGTGATGCGATGTTCGAACCTTCAGACAGGATCGGGAACTCTTTCATGACAATCCGCAGGTCCTTGTCTTCTTCGGTAAACCGAAGAACATCCGCGACCGAACGTTTGCAGTAACCGCAATTGTAGTCGAAGAACTCGACCATGGTCACACTGCCGTTGGGGTTGCCGACAACAACATCGTTCTCGTTGTGAAAGAGCTGCTTGGCGTTGCTTGCGATCGCTTCGCGGGCCTGCTTGTCCTGCTGGTCGCGGTCGGCCGCCTGCAGCTTGGCGACCATTTCGTTCAGGATGGCCGGATTTTCCAGCAGGTATTCACGGATGATATTGTGCATCTCATTGGTCTGTGCCTTTGAGAATGTTTCTTGCGCAGACGACTGCACGGGCAACAGGAGACTGCCGGCAGTGAGGCCGATCGCCACTAGGCTGGCGGTGAATTTGATGCGCATGAACTTGAACTCCTGTTGTGTCCAGATCGGACAGACTTGTTTGAACGAAGGTTATACTGCTTTCCAGGAAAAATTCACCTTCAACTTTTGTTTTTTTTCAACGAGTTGAGGATATCGGTTGCCCTGATCCATACGGTAGATCCTGACTTGGCCCGGCGCTTTGCACCTTCGGCTTTCCTTTTTGCCAGCTTCTTGTCGCCGCGCAGCATGGCGCTTTCCGCAGTGGACAATTCGGCACGCGCGTAATCGCCCAAAATGCCGTGCGCCCGCGCCTTGAACAAATGCAAAGAACCTGACTCACCTTCAAATCTCTGGGCTTTCGATAACACTGACAACGCTGTCCGTGCCGCCTCCTTTGTATTGGCAGCCAGCAGGGCCTGGGCCAGCAGAATGCTGATCAGCCCGCTTTTCGGATACAGTTTCAGCGCTTGCTGCAACGGGGCTACAGCTTTAGCCGGGAAGCCTTTTTCCAGCAATGCCTGGCCCTTGAGTTCCCAGAAATACGGATTCTTCGGTATCTGGGCGATCAACTTGTCGATGGCGGGTATCGCGGTTTTCAGGTCGCCCACCCGGTAAGCGGCAATGGCGCGGGCGTATTGCGCCGGGATCGACTGGTCCGAGGCAGGATAGGACGAGTTGACGGATTGTGCAGTCCGGGTGAAACCCGCCAGTTTCGCCTGGGCCATCTTGTGGCGAAAGACCAGGTAATCCTTGTCCTTCTTGTTGTAGTGCTTAGACGCCCGCACACGGTCTTCAAGGATCCGGATGCGCTGCAGGGGCAGGGGATGGGACACCGCATACGGATCTATGTACTGCACCGAAGCAATGGATTGGTTATACAGTCTCTGAAACAGTTCCAGCATGCCGCGGCCGGATTGTCCGGATGCATTGAGGTAGCGCAGGGCGCCTTCGTCGGCTGCGGCCTCTTGCGCGCGGACATAGCTCAGCAGATTGCGCTTTGCGAATTCAGTGCCGCTGAAAACCAGGGCACCGGCCGCGCCGCCGCTGGAGGCCACGCCGGCCTGCGAAGCACCGACTGCGGCTGCAGCGCCCAGCAACGTGCCAATGATGATCTGTGTCGACGCACGGTCGAGCTGGACACCGAGGCGGGCCAGGTGGCCTTCGGCAACATGGGCTGTTTCGTGTGCCAGTACGCCAATCACCTCATTCGGCGTGCTGGCCTGTTCGATCAGCCCGGTATGAATGAAAATGCGCTGGCCGCCGGCGACGAACGCGTTGATGCGGCTGTTATCAATAAGGTAGATTTTGACGGCTCCGCGCGGGATGCCGGCGGCTTTGAAGATCGGCTTCAGATAGCGCCCCATCAGTTCTTCGATTTCAGCGTCGCGGATCAGCCGGGGACTGTTGCCACGCTGCTGCGCAAACGACGACAGGCTGACCTGGGCCAGCATGACGGCAGACAATATGACGATTCCGATGGTGTGCAATAATCTGTGCATCAGCTTGTTGAAGATATCCCTTTGTGCGGCCGGTCCTCTTGGCCTGGACAACATTGAAACGCGTTTCCGGATCAGTTGGATTTGTATGGAACATTAAGGCAAAAGCATGGGTGAAGCGATGAGGTGCAGGGTCACAGAGCCGTGATGGGATTTGCCATCGGCAGGTTTGCACAGAGCATCGCATCTGATAGGTAGGATCAGCTTTCGGCCTCCTTTTTAGCGATTCTAGGTACAATGGCTCCATCACCATCCCGACGCGCCGCTCTTGTTCAACCGTTCATTGTCATGGACATGTTCCGTGAAGCCAATGCGCTGGCCGACATTGGCCACGATGTGGTGCACATGTCGGCTGGCCAGCCCGCCGGCGGACCACCGCAAAAAGTCGTCGAGGCAGCCAAGGACGCACTCAACGGTGCCTATATGGGCTACACGAATTCGCTCGGGTTGCCGGTGCTGCGTGAGCGCATTGCGCGGCACTACCATGACGCCTATGGCGTGGACGTTGACCCGGCCCAGGTGGTCGTGACCACCGGTTCGTCAGGGGCATTTGTGCTCAGCTTCCTCGCCTGTTTTGACCAGGGCGACAAGGTTGGGCTTACAGTACCGGGCTATCCTGCCTATTCCAACATCCTGACCGCGCTTGATATCACCGTTGCTGACATTGAGGTCGACACACGTCATCGCTGGGCGCCGACACCTGATCAGATTTCCACGGCCTGTGAAAACGGGTTGTCGGGTCTGCTGCTGGCAAGCCCTGCGAACCCGACCGGCACTATGGTTACGCCGGAGAACCTGGCAGACATTTCGCGTACCTGTGCGAACAAGGATATCTGGTTTATCTCCGATGAAATCTATCACGGTCTCAATTACGAAATGCCCCAAGCAACAGCCCTCACCAGCAATCCCGACGCGGTGATTATCAACTCGTTTTCGAAATATTATTGCATGACCGGATGGCGCATCGGCTGGATGATCGTGCCGCCAAGCCTTGTCCGTCAGGTGGAATGCCTGGCCCAGAGCCTGTTCATTTCTCCGCCGACCATCTCGCAGTACGCAGCCATAGCGGCGTTCGACGCAACTCTGGAACTGGAACAACGCAAGGCAGAGTATCGCGCAAATCGCGACTTTCTGTTGCGCGAATTGCCTGGACTGGGACTTGGAAACCTGTCGCCGGCGGACGGGGCCTTCTACCTGTACGCCGACGTTGCAAACCTGACCAATGACAGTTTTGCCTTCGCCCAGGCAATGCTCAAAGAAGCCCATGTGGCCGCATCTCCCGGCGCCGATTTCGATGCCGAACGCGGCAACCGGTTCCTGCGGTTGTCGTTTGCCGGGTCGATGGATGACATGGAAAAGGCCGTCGAACGCCTGTCGCGCTGGCTTCCGAATTCGGGCTAGAAGAGCTCTAGTTCAGATTGGTGACGATGCCTGAGCGTTCGTCGAACAGTTGTCTGCCGGATTTGTAAACATCTCTGCCTATCCAGTCTTTCTCGAGCCGGATGCGCCAGTTGGCGTCCATGGGGGAGTTGACAAAATACCTGTCAAAGAAACGCTGCGTCAGTGCCTTGCGTTCAAATGAAAACCCTTTTGCCTCGCTGCCATCGTCGTAAAAGCGCTTGGGTTCATGGAACATGAAGCGGGCATCCGATGCTGCTGTGCGCTGCCGGCCTTGCAGGAAAATCGGCACGCACATGGACATGCAGACGTCTCCGGACGCGACATATGTATCAAGTGTGTGGGTGGCTTTGATACGCTGCAGCAGTTCGACTACATCGCCGCCTTCGCGCACTGAACCACCCGGCGAATTCAATCGCAGGACAACACGCCGTATCTTGCTGCGCCACTCCTCGAACGCGCGCGCAAGCATCGTGTGCATCGGCAACTCGACTTCGCCAGTCCAGGACAGGACTACCGTCTCGCCGGTCTGGTGCACATCCAATTGGCCCGTGTCGGCATGTTTCTGCTCGTAAAGCCGCCAGCCCAGCAGCACCGCGACAACAACCAGGCCAAGCAGAACCAGGCGGTTCGAGCTCATGTAACCCACCACTCTTTGTGGGCACCTTTGCAGCCAAACCGCGTGACTTCCGGCAAATGCAACCAGAACTCACGCCGGTCGAATTGTCGTGTTGTCAGCGTTTGCCCCACCAGCCGGCCTTTTTGGGCGCAGTTGCAGGGTTAACGGTCGGAGCAGGGGGGGTCCATTTGGGCGCCGCCTGATCGTTTTCTGCAGGTGCACACGGCGTCGAGTTACCGTTGGCAGAAACAGTTTCAACGGGTGTGTCCGCCTCCGCAGGCTTTGCCTTCTTCGCCGCACGCTTGCGGGGTTTTTTGGCAGGTTTTTCACTGTCGACCGCCTCGGCAGTGTCCTTGGCGACACTATCATCGGCATCTTTTGTTGCTGTTTCAGAGCTGTCGGCCTTGGCTTTCTTTGCAGCCTTGCGCGGAGCACGCTTTTTCGGCTTGGGCTTTTCATCTGCTTCGGCATCTTCTGCCGGCGGGGTATCGGCCTCCGCCGCAACGGATTCTCCAGCCTGTGTGTCTGCTGCAGCTACGTCTTCTGATTCCGTTCCGCTGGTTTCTTCCGCCACCTTGTCACGCCCGCCTCTTGACCGGCGGCGGCGTTTCTTTGGCTTGTCGTCATCACCACCGGTGTCGGCGGAAGCATCGCTCTCGCTGATGGTTGTATCGGGAGTGTCGTCACCGCTGGCTTGCTCATCTGCGGCTGAAGTGGCTGCGTCATCACTTTTGGCGGCTACTTCGCCATCGCGTTCCTCGCGTTGTTTCCGGCCACCGCGGCGCCCCCGGCGGCGGCGGCGCTTCTTGCGCGGTTCTCCGTTTTCGTCCAGTTGAAGCTCATCATTTCGTCTGTCGTCAGACTTGTCCGCGTCTGCATCGTCAGATGCGGCTGGTTCCTCGTTGGCTTCCATACCGTCGCCCATGGCGACAGCGGTGTCCGACGCAACCGGACGGGCCGTCGGGCCCTTGCGGTCGGGCTTGCGCTCAATAATGCTGTCAGCAAGGGCGCGCTCGGTGTCCGGCAGCACGTAGATTGAAATCCGGTAATTTTCTTCGAGTGACAACAGGTGGTCACGCTTCTCGTTGAAGATATAGAACGCCACATCCGGGTGTACCCGGACATCCAGACTTTCGGGTTTGCGGGACAGGAGATGTTCTTCAATGCCGCGCAATACAGACAAGGCGCAACTTGAAACACCGCGAATGACACCGGTGCCTTCGCAGTGCGGGCACTGCATGGTGGAGCTTTCCATCATGCCCTGGCGCAGCCGTTGCCGGGACATTTCCAAAAGTCCGAAGTGCGAAATGCGACCGACCTGAATACGAGCCCGATCATTCTTCAGCGCATCTTTAAGTTTGCGTTCAACGGCGCGGTTGTTGCGGTTTTCCTCCATGTCAATGAAGTCGATGACGATCAGCCCGGCCAGGTCGCGAAGGCGCAGTTGCCGTGAAATCTCCGCGGCGGCCTCGAGGTTGGTTTTCAACGCCGTGTCTTCGATACTGTGTTCGCGGGTTGCCTTGCCGGAGTTGATGTCGATCGATACCAGCGCTTCGGTCTGGTTCATCACGATGTAACCGCCCGACGGCAGGGTGACATTCGGCGTGAACAAACCGTCCAACTGGCTCTCAACCTGATGGCGGGTAAACAACTGGCGTGTGTCTTTGTAAAGCTTCACATTGCGCGCATGGCTCGGCATGAGCATCTTCATGAAGTCCTTGGCCTCGCGGAAGCCTTCCTCGCCTTCCACGACGACTTCATCAATGTCTTTGGAGTACAGGTCGCGAATTGATCGCTTGATCAGGTTGCCTTCCTCATAGACCAGCGTCGGCGCGGCAGACTTCAACGTCAGTTCGCGCACCGATTCCCACATGCGCAGCAAGTAGTCATAGTCGCGGCGGATCTCCGTTTTGGTGCGCTGGGCGCCTGCCGTGCGGACGATCAACCCCATGCCTTCAGGCACTTCGACCTGGCGAATGACGTCTTTCAGCCGGCGGCGGTCGCTGGCATCGGTGATCTTGCGCGAGATGCCGCCGCCACGTGCCGTGTTTGGCATAAGCACGCAGTAACGTCCGGCCAGAGACATGTAGGTGGTCAGCGCGGCGCCCTTGTTGCCGCGTTCTTCCTTGACGACCTGTATCAGCAGAACCTGGCGGCGCTTGATGACTTCCTGGATCTTGTAGTTTTTGCGCGGGGTCCGTTTGCGAGGTTTCGGTGCCTCCTCCTCGGTATCATCATCGGCGGAGCCGCTTTCGTCGGCCGATGCGGAAACGTCGACGTCATCGTCGGTTTCTGCCTCCGGGTCTGCTTCACCGTCAGTGTCTTCAGCATCACTGCTGCTTTCCTCATCAGCGGAAGCGGCATCCTTGGAAGCAGCCTGTTCGGCATCTTCACCCTGGGTATCTGCAGTTTCCGCTTCAGATACTTCAGGTGCTTCCGCTTCAGCCTCGTCGTCGGCAGCTTCACCTGCCACGGTTTCGTCCATGCTGGCTTCACCGTCTACGGGTTCGCTGGCAACTTTTTCATCCTTGGAGCGCGCGGATCTCGAACGGCGGCGGCGCGGTTTAGTCTTTTCCTGCTCGGCTTCTTCTTCTTCACGGGCCAGGCGGGCATCCTCGGCGTCTGCTTCCAGCAGGGCCTGACGGTCGGCAACCGGAATCTGGTAGTAGTCGGGATGAATTTCGCTAAACGCCAGGAAGCCATGCCTGTTGCCGCCGTACTCAACGAAAGCAGCCTGCAAGGAGGGTTCAACCCGAGTAACCTTGGCGAGATAGATATTGCCCTTTAAAGGGCGGCGGGAGGCGGATTCGTAATCGAACTCCTCGATACGGTTTCCGCGGACAACACAAACCCTGGTTTCTTCCGGGTGCGCTGCGTCGATAAGCATTTTGCTGGCCATATTGGCAAATCCTTGCCGTACTCATGGTCACAAATACAGACAGGCGGCGCTCCGGGTGGCGCGCCTGTTCGATTGCGGTCATTCGTACGGGAGTAATTAGGACGGGCGCGTCTAGTGCCGACAGGGCACAACTCAACCGGTGCTTCACTGCCTGAAAGCAGGAACCGGTTGGTCATTTTGCTTGCCGCGCTCATTCTTTGTTTTCCACATGTGTTCGCGCCCTGGTTGGGCGCTGAACGGTTCACTAAACCGCTTCAGGGGTTGGATTACGCACTGGGCAACTACCCATCGAACCCGTCACCCTGCGCGGTGACACTCGCAGTTCAACAAAGTGGCTTTCTCCAGCCCGGACTTTGCGAACGCTAAGAAATTACAGGTCCTTACACCGTGCGATGCGGCTTGGCTGCATCTTGAATCCACGCGTAAGGATCAAATGTGCTTTTATCACGTCTTTAGGGTTACGCAATAGTGCGTTTAAAGAATTCCGTTACGGCAACTGCCGGTCAAGCTACAAGATTTCAGCGGTGCGTCTGCACGTCGATGTCACGGCATTTGCCTGTAAAGCACGCTGGTTGCAGTGTAATCCCGGCATTTTCTGCAAGTTTTCCTGCAAACCCTACGAACTCTAAACGAACGGTTAACCACACTGTTGATAGAGTTTGCAGAACTGAATCTCGTTATGGGGACATCCAATTTCGTGGCTTGCCGGGCGCAATTCCTGATCAATGCACTGCACAGGTGGTGTGCTGTGCTTGTTGTTACAACGGCCATAGTCTTTGCTATCAATGCCGCATTGTTTTCACATGCTGGTCACGCGACACCGCCCATTGCCAGTGTGAGTGAAGCGCGGATTGCGGGTGACAGCGCACGGACCAGGTTTGTCGCGGACCTCGACAGGCCGGTGAGCTACTCGGTCTTTGTGATCGACAATCCCTACCGTCTGGTGGTCGACCTGCCGGACGTGCGGTTCGATATGCCGCCCGAAACAGGCGATGTGGGCAGGGGATTGATCAAGGCATACCGGTTCGGTCAGCTTGCGCCGGGCAAATCGCGCATCGTAATTGACACAACCGGCCCCGTTTTGATCGAAAAATCCTTTGTTCTGAATCCGGAGAACGGCCAGCCGGCGCGGATGATCATTGACATCATCCAGACCGACCGCCGCACGTTTGCCCGCATCAAGGCGACCGAGCGGCCAACCAGGACCGCCGCAACGTCTTCGGCGTACCCCGAAACGCTGGCCGAATTGTTGAAACGCCAAGGGGTTTCGCGCATCGACGAAGAGGCTGAAAGGGCGGAACTGGCCAGAAGAGCTGCCGGATTTGTTCCCACACCCAGGCCCAAACCATCCCAGTCAGCTGCTTTGGCCGGTGTATCGGCGGAGCAGGACGGCAGGCTCAGCACGATCCCGGCCCGGCCTGTCATTGTGCTTGACCCGGGGCACGGCGGGATTGACGGTGGCACGATTTCGAGGAAAGGCACGCCGGAAAAGAAGGTCGTGCTGGCATTTGCGCGCGAGCTGCGCAAAAAGCTGCTGGCAACCGGACGCTTCGAGGTTCACATGACCCGAAATGACGACAGATTCATTTCGCTGGGCAAGCGTGTCAAATTTGCCCGCGCCAAAAAGGCGGACCTATTTATTGCAGTTCATGCAGATAGTCTGAGGCAACGCCGCGTGCGCGGGGCCACTGTGTATACGCTGTCTGAAAAGGCGTCTGACGCGGAAGCAGCCGCCCTGGCGGAAAAGGAAAACAGTGCCGACTTCATCGGTGGTGTTGATCTTGGTGAGGACGCCGGCGAAGTTGCGGGCATTCTGCTTGATCTGGCGCTGCGCGAGACCAAGAACCATTCAATTTATTTTGCCCGCCGGGTGGTCAAGAACCTGAGACCGGTCACGCCACTGAACAGGCGGCCCATGCGGTCAGCTGGATTCAAGGTGCTGCGCGCACCGGATGTTCCGTCGGTTTTGCTGGAACTGGGTTATCTGTCGAATCGCCATGACGAGAAAAATCTCGTCTCTTCAAGGTGGCGGCGCAACGCGGCAACCGCTGTGACCGCGGCAATCGAGGGGTTTTTCTCGCCCGAGGTTGCTGCCCGGCAGCAGCTTGCTCAGTGAAAAACCGGGTGCCTCGGCAAATCTTGACACAAATCGTGACTGTGCCGTCCGATTGCCACAATAATTGGCTTTGTGAACGCCAACAACGTGTATATTTATGTATTGGCATGCTTCGTTGTTGGCCTGGGACGCTGATCTGAATGCTTCGACTTTTCAAATACCTGTTCAGTTTTGGACTGGCGGTCTGTTTCGCTGTTGCGCTGGCAGTGGGCTACATCATCTATGACACGTCCAAGACATTGCCGTCTCACGAAAGCCTGGCCCAATACGAACCGCCGGTGATGACGCGCATTCACGCCGCCGATGGCTCGCTGCTGGCCGAGTATGCCAAGGAACGCAGGCTTTTTGTGCCTGTCGATGCAGTTCCGAAACGTCTCATCGAGGCAGTTACCTCCGCCGAGGACAAGAATTTTTACAGGCACATGGGAGTTGACCCGGAAGCACTTGCCAGGGCTGTCATTGTCAATGTCAGGGCGCGGCTTCAGGGGTCGAACCGCCGCCTGATCGGGGCGTCGACAATTACCCAGCAGGTCGCGAAAAATTTCCTGCTGACCAATGAACGCACCATCACCCGTAAACTTCGCGAAGCGCTGATTGCGCTGCGCATGGAAAGTTCCTTCAGCAAGGATCAGATTCTCGAATTGTATCTCAATGAGATTTTCCTTGGCCAGGGCTCTTACGGCGTCGCAGCCGCGTCATTGAACTATTTCGGAAAGTCATTGGTCGAACTGGATCTGGCCCAGGTCGCCTATCTGGCGGCATTGCCCAAGGGGCCATCGAATTATCATCCGGTGCGCCATCGCGAACGGGCAATTGAACGCCGCAACTGGGTTTTGGAGCGCATGTATGACAACGACTACATTTCCGAAGCCGAGATGAAGCAGGCGCAAGCCAAGGAAATCGAAGTGACGCTTCGCCCGTTTGGGGCCAAATTGTTTGCAGCCGAATATTTTACCGAAGAAGCCCGCGAAGCAGTTGAGCGGATCTACGGCAAGGAAGTTCTGCGTACCGGTGGTTTGTCCGTGCGTACCACCATTGATCCCAAATTGCAGATCTTCGCCCGTCAGGCCCTGGCCGGCGGGCTTATCCGGTTCGACCGCAATCACGGCTGGCGCGGTCCGGTAGCAACCATTGAAGTCAGCGCCGAGTGGCCTTCAGCCCTGGCAAAGATCAAGCAGCTTGGCGATGTCTACCCCTGGCAACTGGCAGTGGTGCTGGAGGTAAGCGACGAACAAGCCCGTATCGGGTTGCGGCCGGTGCGGGTGGTTAAGGGCAAGGCACCGCAGGCAAAAGAAGGTGTGATCCCGCTGAAGCACATGCTCTGGGCGCGTCAGCACAAGGGTATCAACAAGAACGGGGTTGTGCTTGGCGAAAAGATAACGGCTGCATCGGAAGTACTGAAACCGGGAGATGTGGTTTATGTAACCGCTGCTGGTTCGGGCGGCGGTTACCACCTTGTCCAGATACCGGAAGTCGATGGCGGCATGGTCGCGATGGATCCACACACTGGACGCGTACTGGCCCTGACCGGCGGGTTTTCCTACAGCCGCAGTCAGTTTGACCGGGTGACCCAGGCAAAACGCCAGCCCGGATCCTCGATCAAGCCGTTTGTGTATGCAGCCGCGCTGGACAACGGTTATACGCCATCGTCCGTTGTCCTGGATGCGCCAATCGAAATCAAACTGCGCAGCGGAGAGACCTGGAAGCCGTCCAACTACACAAACAAGTTTTACGGGCCGTCCACATTGCGTCGCGGTATTGAGTTTTCGCGTAATGTGATGACCGTGCGCCTCGCCCAGGACATGGGCATCAAGAAGTTCAAGGGCCTGACTGAACGGTTGGGTATCTATGACAAGCTGCCGGCGGTACTGGCAACGTCACTCGGATCGGGTGAGACCACTTTGCTGCGCATGACGGCGGCCTATTCAGTGTTGGCAAATGGCGGCAAGAAAATCGAGCCAACCATGCTGGACCGCATCCAAGACCGCTATGGGCGCACCGTATGGCGCCATGACAAGCGCGAGTGTACCCAGTGCAACGCGGTAGAGTGGACAAACCAGCCTGAGCCGGAGTTTATCGAAAACCGGGAAGTGGTCATGAACCCGTACACGGCCTACCAGATCACGTCGATGCTGGAAGGCGTTGTACAACGCGGCACCGCCAAGAAATTACAGAAAGTAGGCAAGCCCATAGCCGGCAAGACCGGGACGACCAATGATGAGCGCGACGCCTGGTTTATTGGCTATACGCCGGATCTGGTGGTTGGCGTTTATGTTGGTTACGACCGGCCAAGACCCATGGGCAAGGGCGAAACCGGTGGATCGCTGGCTGCCCCGATCGTGGCAAGTTTCATGAAACTGGCCTTGAAAGACGTGTCGGCAACGCCGTTTCGCGTACCTTCAGGTGTTCGGCTGATCCCGATTGATCCAAAAAGCGGCAAGCGCGGCACATACGGCAAAGACAACGTCATTCTTGAAGCGTTCAAGCCGGGCGAACAGCCGCCGGAACGCTCCCGGCTTGTCACCGGCGGAGACGCTATTGCCGCGTCGGGCATCAATGTCGGCAGCTACAGTGATGGTACCATCATCAATGGCGGTGACTCAGGCTCAGCGGCGGTGTCTGAAGGCGGCTTGACGACAGGTACCGGCGGCCTGTACTGACCGGGCCAGATCCATTCTCCAACCTGGCACGGAAAGTAACGCATGCGCGCTGAAATCGAGACAATTGTCGATGAGTTCAAGCAGTCTATCGGACTGCTGAGGAGGCATCTTTGACTGGGACCAGGCCCTGCGTGATCTAGACCTGCTGAATGCCCAGGCAGAAGATCCAAATCTTTGGAACGATCCTGAAGAAGCCCAGCGCGTCATGCGCAAACGCCAGGATCTTGAAAGCCGTATCGGCACGGTTCGACGGCTCGAACAGTCCATTTCCGATAATGTTGAACTGATCGAACTGGGCGAGATGGAGAACGATCAATCGGTCATAGACGAGGCCGAGGCCCACATACAGGAATTGCGGCCCGAAATTGCCAAGCTGGAGATCGAAACGCTGCTGTCAGGTGAAGCAGATAGCAATGACAGCTTTCTCGAGGTGCACGCAGGTGCCGGCGGAACAGAAAGCCAGGACTGGGCCTCCATGCTGATGCGCATGTACACCCGCTGGGCGGAAAAGCAGGGATACAAGGTAGAACTGATTGAAATGCATGACGGCGAAGAGGCCGGCATCAAGTCCGCAACCCTCAAGGTCACTGGCCACAACGCATATGGCCGCCTGAAAACCGAAAGCGGCGTACATCGCCTGGTGCGAATTTCGCCGTATGATTCCAATGCGCGCCGGCACACCTCGTTTGCCTCAGTGTGGTCTTACCCGGAGGTGGATGACAATATCGAGATTGAGGTCAATGAAAGCGATTGCCGCATTGATACCTACAGGGCGTCCGGGGCAGGTGGCCAGCACGTCAACACCACCGATTCGGCAGTGCGCATAACGCACATCCCCACCAATATCGTGGTGCAGTGCCAGAACGAACGCTCTCAGCACAAGAACCGGGCGACCGCCTGGAACATGCTGCGCGCGAGATTGTATGAGCGCGAGTTGCAAATTCGCGAAGAGGCGGCCAACGCTGAAGAGGCCACCAAGACCGATATTGGATGGGGACATCAGATCAGATCCTATGTCCTGCAGCCCTATCAGTTGGTGAAGGATTTGCGTACCGGGCACGAGAGTACCAATCCGTCAGCAGTGCTGGACGGTGACCTGAACGATTTTATCGAGGCGTCGTTGGCCCAGAGGGTGCATGGTGGTGGGCCGGACGAGATTTCTGATATCGAATAGGGCCGGTTGACCGTGCTGAGACCTTCCGGAGCTCGCCGCGTCACTACATTCACCGCGCAGGCAAGCGAATGAATTCACCGCAAATTTCGATTGTGACGCCGACCCGCGATCGCAACACCGTTCTGAGACGGGCGATTGACAGCGTGCGCAGTCAGACCATGGCTGACTATGAGCACATTATTGTCGATGACGGATCAAGCGATGGCACAGCCGACATGGTGGCCGGCTACGGCGATCCACGTATTCGCTACAAACGCCTGCAAGGCATGTCGGGCGCCAATGCGGCCAGGAATCTCGGCATAGAGACCGCCGCTGCGCCGATAGTCACTTTCCTTGATTCCGACGATGAGTATCAACCCTTCCGGCTGGATCACACGCTGGAAACACTTGCCGCAAACCCGGCGGTGCCACTGATGCTGAGTTCGTTCGTCATTCAGCAGAAAAGGGCCAGCATTCCGCAGATCAATTCCGACGCCGTTCTGGACAAAGCGGATTTCGAAAAGCGTTTCGTTTTCGGTGGCCTTCATTTTGCCGGGTCTGCAATCACGGCTAGAACAGAAGCGCTCAGCAGGGTTGGCTGTTTCAACATTGCATTGCGCCGCATGCAGGATCTGGATTTGTTGCTGCGCATGGCCGTGAAGGATTCCGTAGTCTTGTCCGAACGGATCGACTGGACCAAGTACAACAGTCCGGACTCCATCACCCGGGGCACTCACGTCGGCTTTGTGGAAGCGTTGTCCGACCTTGTTGAACACAATGATTTTTATTCAAGCAGGTGCCCGGACCTGATCCCGTACATGGTTGGGCGCCGGATTCTGAACGAGACCAGGAAATTGTGGCTACCGTCGGCAGTCAGGTCATATTACGAGAATCTCAACTCGCCGATGTTGGGGTTTTCCGCTTTCAGTCTCATTCAACACTATCGCGGCGGAAAGAAGAAGTTCAGACGCGACAAGGTCGGTCCCCGCGCGGTGAAACGCTAATCAGGCAAGTCCGGGCCCAGGCGCAGAGGCGCATCGCAAATGCATCTCCGGTGCATCTGTCAGATCCTGCTTGGGTAACTTCCCGTGGCCTTACTCGGCTGCCTTCGGTTTGCGGGCAGGGGGGTCGGGGTAAATCGGGTCTTCCTCAACATCGTCGGTGCCCGGCAGGGAATATACGTTCTCCTGCGGATAGTGCTGATCGTAGACAGGCGCATAACTCTGGCCCCAACCGCTGCTGGCATAGCCCTGTTCCTGATCGATCGGTTCCGACAGCGGGTCTTCGACGCGGCGAATTTTACCATCCACGTGCGCACCGTTTTCAATCGACAGCGTCTGGTTGATGACATCGCCTTCAATGTGCGCGCCGGCGTAGATATGGATGTGAAGTGCGCGGATCGGACCGATTACCCGGCCACGAACAATCACTTCTTCCGCGGTAATATCGCCGTAGACAACACCATTGCCATCCACCACCACTGCGCGCGCACGCACGGTTCCATTGATGGTTCCGTCAACTTGCAGCTCGCCGCCGGTCGATACCGAGCCATCAATGACAAGGTCCAGAGACAACAGCGAAGGGCCGGAACGGTGCCGCTGGCGGCCACCGCTGTTGCTCGCTCCGCTCTTTGGCGCTTTAGCGCGTGATTTCTTGAAAAACATCGCGGGCCTTCCAAAATCTTACAGGGTCTATTGCGCGGCCGCCCACGCGTGTTTCGTAATGAAGATGCGGGCCAGTACTGCGACCTGTACTTCCAACTTTTCCTATTCTATCACCTGACTTGACCTTTTGGCCAGTGCGAACAGAAATTATACTTAAATGCGCATACCGGCTGATAATGCCGCCATCATGGCGAACTTCGACCATTTTTCCATATCCACCTGCCCGGCCGGCTTTGGTGACTGTTCCCGGTGCGGTCACGTAAACCGGAGAACCTGTAGCCCCCCGAAAATCAACGCCTGAATGCATTGCGGGGCGCTTGCGGAACGGGTCTTTGCGCAAACCGAATGAACTGGACACCTTGTGCTCCGAAGACATCGGCCTGACAAGCGGTAGGCGGGTGGACTGAAACTTGAGGGTCTCCCAGCGCTCCAGTTGCGCTGACAGGCCAGAGACGCTGCGTGCCAGCACTTTCGATCCCAGGTCGCCTGTACTAGCAGCAACAAAGGGGCCGCCGATTGCCTCCGGTTTGTATTTCGACGACTTCGCAAGTTTGTCGGCATTCACCCCAAGCGAAACATATACCTTGCCCAGACGGGTAGTCCGTCCTGCAACATATTCCGTCACATTATCGAGCAACTTGGCCTCCCGGACTTCCATCTGCGCCATGTATTCGCGCAATTCGTCCAGCGGTCTCAAGGCTTCTTCAGGTGACGTAAATTCGGTGGTGAACCTGTCGGACGCGCGCGGTGATACCGTTCTCGCCGCTGTTTGAACATCGGGCGCGACTTCTTGCGGTGAAAGGCTGCCTTTCAACTGCCTGGTCGAGCCCTTTGGTTCAGGCAACCATCCCTGCCGGAAAAATTCCGACAGCTGAATATGCCGGTCAACCAGTCGATCATGTTCAATTCGCACCTCGTCAACCTTTGCCAGGTAGGTTTTCTGGTCCAGCAACAGTCGCCGGTTCAGCTTGTCGATCGTGGAACGCATTTCTCCAATGCGGTCTTCGTACTCCAGGCGCGCGCGATACTGATTGCGTTCCTTCAGCGCCAGGACCTGATCCTTGAACGCCACGTTTACGGTTGCATAGGCGACCCAGAAAAGACCGATCGTGAATGCGAGAATTACCGCGATCTGGACTGCGGGCCTAAGTGTGATGAACTGGACTTCACCTTCGGAACGCAAATAAATCTGCCGTTCGCGAAACGCATATGTCAGTCGAGAGATAAACCCACGCGGATGACGCCCCCCTCGATGCCGTCGTGTGTTACGCATAAGCCCTCCCTGCCATGGGCCGAGCAACAAAACCGTTGCAATCAGCGCTGTGCCTCAGCTGTGCCGGTGCCTCATAGCCGATTATGAACATCGCACGGGAAAGTTCAACCAACCTTATGCCGGAGAAAGATCCCCAAGGCCTGGTCTTGCCCGTGATCAGTCGAGCGCCTCGGCGGCCTTCAACACCTCTTCGGCATGACCGGCAACTCTCACCTTGCGCCATACCTTCGCGACCTTGCCATCTGCGTCGATCAGGAATGTTGAACGTTCAATGCCGAAATACTTGCGTCCGTACATGGCCTTCTGAACCCAAACACCAAAATCCTTCAGAGTGTCCAGTTCAGGATCGGACCCTAGCGTGATGCCCAGGTCATGCTTGGCGATGAACTTGTCATGTTTGTGCGCCGTATCGGCGGAGATGCCGACAACCATCGTGTCTGCTGCTTCGAATGCCTGTTTGAGCTGTGTAAAGGCTATCGCTTCTTTGGTGCAGCCCGGCGTATCATCCTTGGGGTAAAAATATATGACCGCCTTGTGTCCTTTCAGATCGCTGCTGGAAATCCGTGAGGATGCATCAGCGTCCAGATCGAATTCCGGCATCGCCTGCCCTGATTCTAGTGAACTGTTCATCATCAAAGAAACTTCCTTGGTAAATAGTTGATAAACGCCTGATTATTTATAATGTTTGCCGGTGAAATCGGGTTTTTTGTAGATGGTCTGGCGATTTTTGCAGCAGGTTGTATAAGCACATGATACTAAGTCACAATTGGGCCTTAACCGGATGTAAGGTGATCCATACGACCTCCACTTTCGTGTGGAGGGCATTGATTGTCGCTGGGACTAGCGGTTTCGGGGCTTTGCTGCCGGAACAGAAAAGAGCGGAAATTTGGCCAGCCGGGCACTAAAAGGCATAGCCTGGATAACAGCTGCATTCACCGTGATGCTTATCGCGGCGGTGATTTATGTCGTGGTCGCACTGTCTTCCGGCCCTCTCAGCGTGGGTTTTCTTACAAATGTTGTGGAAAACAGGGTCAGCAATTCAATCCCCGGCCTGAAGGTTGAACTCGAGGGCGTTGTGATAGAGCGCGGCAGCAATGGCGGGCACCCGACATTGCGGCTTGCCAATGTCCGCCTTACAGACACAAGCGGAAATCTTATCGCGCGCGCGCCGCGCGCGGCGATCGCCGTTGATATCGGGGAAATCCTGACCGGCAACGTAAAACCGAAAAAGCTGGAACTGATCGGCGCCCGTATTCTGGCCAGGCGCGATGCTGACGGCAATATTGCCATGGGTTTTTCCGCGGAAAACCAGACGGCGGGCAAGTCGGATGCTGGCACACAGGCTACAGGACCCTTGGTTCAGCCGGGCACCCAGGACAACGGCTCAACCGGCTCAATCGTCGAAACCATCAACAATCTTTTGCAGACCAAGAGCAACGACCCGGGAACCAGATCGCTGGAGGCGATCGAGGTCACCGAGGCGCAGATCTCGTTCAAGGACGAAATCCAGAATCAGTTGTGGGTGTCGCCGCGGGCCAATCTCCGGTTCAAGCGTGCCGATGGTGGGTTTGCATTGTTCATGGACGCAGACATATCGGCGGACGGCCCGACCTGGCGTACAGAAGTGCTGACAACCTACCGAACCGATTCCAGCGTGTTCAAAGTCGTTGCCAAGGTCGATGGGGTCACGCCTGCCGGTGTTGCCCGCAAACTGTTTGCCTTCAACCAACTCGCCAACATCGATCTGCCCATGTCGGGGGAAATGGAGTTCTCCCTGTCCAACAAGGGCGAAATGCTGGCCGGCTCCGGTGTGTTGTCGGTAAAGGCGGGAAAGGTGTCATTCCCGGGCTACATTTCCGATCCGGTCCTGATCGACGAAGGCTTGCTGCGCCTGAAGTTTGATCCGCAGACGGGCCATCTGTCCATTGACGATTCAAACCTGGTCATTCGCGGGACTGAAGCGCGTTTCAGCGGCCGGTTCGCGCCGGTTCGCAACGAACAGCAGGAAGTGATTGCGGCAAACATCGAACTGGACGCGCAGAACGTCAATATCGATACCCCCAACGCCGGTGCCGCTGGCAGTGTAATTGACAAGTTCAAATTGCGCGGCCAGGCCCTGTTCAACGAACGCCGCTTCCTCGTCGATGATCTTCTGGTGTTGTCCGGCGACGGGGGCGTAAGGGTTCGGGGGCAATTCGTTGCAGACGGTGATGTCGTCGGCGTGTACATGGCCGGTCGCGGCCGCTCCCTTCGCCACGACCTGATCCGCAAGCTGTGGCCCCCTGTTATCGCTGCGCAGTCGCGCAAATGGTATCGGGAAAACCTGCGCTCCGGCATGGTGGAAGACGCCGAGTTCCGGGTCAAACTCTCGGGAGACCAGATCAACCGGTCGCTAGAGGGCCAGCCGCTGCCTGTGGATGCCGTGGAACTGAAATTCAACGCAACCGGTGTCGAGTTCACCTATGCTGACGATCTGCCGCCGATGGCTGCGGCAAAGGGACAGTTTCACCTAACTGGCCAGGTATTTGATATTGTCGTGCAGGAAGGCACGATACCATTGCCGTCAGGCAAGTCCCTCAGTGTGACCGGCGGCAACATGCAGATTACTGAGCTTGCTCTGCCGGTTTCGCCGGCGACCTTGAACCTGAACCTGGAAAGCGATGTCGGCGGATTTCACGAGTATGTCGACTTGCCGCCGCTGGCGCTGGTCAGCGGGTCCAGCTTTGATCTGGACTCAGTCAGCGGCCGTGGGACGGTAAATCTCAAGCTGGCAATGCCTCTCAAGCCCGGCATTACGTCCGCGGATTTTGCCGTTTCGGCGACAGCGAAATTGAGCAATGGACAGATCAAGAATGCGATCGAAGGTATTGACATCAACAATGCCGAGATTGACCTGGTCCTGGATGACACCATCATCACCGGCAAGGGCACCGCGAAACTTGGAGAAAAGACGGCCCAGCTGAGTTGGCGCAGACCGCTGAGCAAGAGCTCGAACGCCGACGAGGATATGACCATTTCAGCGACACTGAGCGATGCCGACCGGCAAAAACTCGGCATTGATCTGGCGCCGTTTCTGGTTGGGCCTACACGATTGAAGGTATCCATGGTACGCCGCGGCACGCAAATCGTGTCGGCCAAGGTGGACGCCGACCTGTCGAAAGCGTCCATGGCTGTCGATGCCATCGGCTGGTCTCGGAGGCCGACCAAGAAAACCAGGGCCAGATTCAAACTCGGCCTGAATGACGACAAGTTCATCTTGATTGATGATCTTTCTGTCACCGGAGGGCAGCTCAAGATACTTGGCAAGCTGCGCATAAGCCGAAAGAACAACAGCCTGCATGATGCGTCGTTCCCGCGTTTCATTCTCAGTGACACAAACCAGTTGGCGTTGGAGATCGACAGTTCATCGGGCTCGTTGCAGATGGGCGTAGGAGGCGCCAGCCTGGATGCCCGGCCGCTGATATCGCGCATCATGTCCAGCAAGGTTGGCGGCAAACGGAGTTTGCAGGGACCGCCAGTGTCCATCAACACGAACATAAGCCGCATCTATGTTCACCGTGGTGAGGTGATCAACAACTTGCAGGGCAGCCTTATAACATCAGGCGGTGCAGTACAGTCTGCGAAGATAAGCGGGAAATACCGAAACGGTGCGCCGATCACCATGCGCGTTATCCGGGACAACAATGGGCAACGCAGGATGCGGGTAACCGGAAGAGATGCCGGTGCATCGCTGCGTGCAACCAATCTCTATTCAAAGATTTCGGGCGGCACCATCGATTTTGGTGCCATTCTCGGCAATCCGGGCCAGGGCGCAATTCAACGTGGCCTGCTGGAGGTCCGCAATTTCTCGGTCCGCAACGAGGCTGCATTGTCGCAGATCGACAACACTGCCCGCCGGGCCGGGCAAAACGCCGGCCCGAGAAGAAATGATCTCAGATTGTCGCGCCTTTCGGTGCCGTTCTCGGTTGACAACAATTTTGTCCGCATCGGCGATGCGCTGGTCCAGGGGCCTGAAATCGGCGCGTCGGCACAAGGGATTATTCGCAAAAACGATCTGGCCATGGATATCGGCGGCACGATTATTCCCGCCTACGCCCTGAACTCGGCGATTTCCAATGTCCCTGTTCTGGGTGACGTGCTGACCGGTGGCAAAGGTCAGGGTGTGTTTGGCCTGAATTTTGCCCTCAAGGGCTCTATGAACCGGCCCCGTTTCCTGGTCAATCCGGTTTCTGCGATTGCGCCAGGCATATTCCGCAACCTGTTCAACATAGGTGGCGGCCAGACCAACTCAGATGGTACCGCACGTGGCAGCCGGCAACAGCGCAACACGATCCGGCAGCCATCGACACAAAGGCAGAATCAAAGGCTGCGTCAGCCGGAATTGCAGTCCACCAAATAGATCGCTGCATCCACCGCTAGGTGCGCTTCACCAGCGCGTGACGCTTCTTGCCCAGCGATATTTTCATCAGGCCGTCTGAATTGAAGTCAGCTTCGCCAGCCAGGTAGCCGGGGTCGGTTATTTTCGCATCGTTCACGCTGACCGAGTTGCCGGTAACCGCGCGGCGCACTTCGCCATTGCTGTTGGCAAGTCCGGCAGCAACGAACAGCGACAAAAGGCCGTCGCCGGGATTGCCCGAAATTGTTGGCAGGTCCTCCGCAAGACCGCCACCTTCGAATGTCTTCTGCGCGGTGGCTGCAGCCGCATCTGCTGCTTCGCGGCCATGCAGCAGCGCGGTTGCTTCATTCGCAAGCGTTTTCTTTGCCTCGTTGATCTCCGCGCCGTCCAGTTTTTCCAACTTGTCAATCTCGTCCATCGGCAGCGTGGTGAACAGTTTCAGAAACCGTGCCACGTCACCGTCTTCGGTGTTGCGCCAGTATTGCCAGAAATCCCAGGCGCTGAACTGTTCAGCGTTGAGCCATACCGCACCTTGCGCGGTTTTGCCCATTTTGGCGCCTGATGACGTGGTCAGAAGAGGCGTGGTCAGGGCATGGAGCTGGTGCGTGCCCATGCGCCGGCCGAGGTCGACACCATTGACAATATTGCCCCACTGGTCAGAGCCGCCCATCTGCAGGTTGCAGCCATATCGTCTGGCCAGCTCCACATAGTCATAAGACTGGCAGATCATGTAGTTGAACTCGATGAAGCTCATTTCCTGCTCGCGCTCGAGCCGCAGGCGAACCGAATCCATGGTCAGCATGCGGTTGACGGAAAAATGCCGGCCGACGTCGCGCAGCATGTCAATATAACTTAGCTTCAACAGCCAGTCGGCATTATCGACCATGATCGCGTCTGTCTTGCCGTCACCGAACTGAAGCACCTGGTTGAACACGCCCTTGATGGATGCCTTGTTGGCTTCGATTTCTTCCGGCGTGCGCATGGCGCGGGTTTCATCCTTACCGGATGGATCGCCAACCATGGTGGTGCCGCCGCCCATCAGCGTGATCGGTTTGTTTCCCGTTTCCTGCAGCCAGTGCAGCATCATCATACTCAGAAAATTGCCGATATGCAGCGACGGTGCCGTGCAGTCATAGCCGACATAACCTATGACATCGCGCTTCGCGGCCAGTGCGTCCAGGCCATCAAAGTCTGAACACTGGTGAATGAAACCGCGCTCGTCGAGCACGTTGAGCAAGTCAGATTTGTAGGCCATGTAAACACTCTTGTGATATTCTTCCTGCCTCATAGCATGATGAGGGCGAATGGCAAATCCAATCACAGCAATCGGCTTGATGAGCGGCACATCGATGGACGGTATCGATGTGGCCATGATCCGGACCGACGGTGAAAACACGGTCGAGGCAATGGCCTTCGAGGCATTGGATTATGATTCCACCCAGCGCGCTTTGCTGAGTGAGGCGATGTTCTTGTCCACCGGCCTGCAGGAGCGCGCTTCGCGGCCCGGTAAGCTTGCTGCAATTGAACATGACATCACCCGTTGGCATGCTGATGCGATTGATTGGTTCTGCGAAAAGCACGATGTTGGCAGGAGCCGTGAAGTTGTCGTGGGGTTCCACGGCCAGACCGTGTTGCACCGCCCGGAATCCGGATTGACGGTGCAGCTTGGAGACGGGCAGTCGCTGGCCAACTCAACCGGCCTGAAAGTCGTGGCGGATATGCGGGCCAACGATATGGCGCATGGCGGGCAGGGCGCACCTCTGGCCTGCGCCTATCATGCGGCCATGGCGACACATGTACCCGGCAGGCCGACGGCGTTTGTCAATATCGGCGGGGTCGGCAACATTACCCTGATCGATGAAGATGGTGACCTGCTGGCCTTCGATACCGGGCCCGGTAATGCACTGATGGATGACTGGTGCCTGCAGCATACGGGAAAGCCGGTGGACGTGGACGGCGCACTGGCACGAAGCGGCACCGTGAATCAAGGCGCTCTCGCCGAACTTCGCCGCCACGAGTATTTTCTGGAAGCCCCTCCGAAATCGCTGGATCGGGCCAGTTTTACCCTGGATGCGGTGAACGGTCTGAAACCTGAAGACGGGGCAGCGACGCTGGTGATGTTCACCGCACACACAATTGCCGATGCCGTGAACTGGAGCGCCAGACCACCGGCCTATTGGGTGATTTGCGGCGGCGGCCGCAAGAACCGGTTCTTGATGGAGTGTCTTGCTAGCCTCATCAACGCACCCGTGGTCCCGGCCGAGGCCATTCACACCGATGGCGATGCAGTTGAGGCCGAGGCCTGGGCTTATCTGGCTGTGCGGTCAGTGCGCGGCCTGCCGCTCACCTGGCCCGGCACCACAGGTACCAGCAAGCCGGTGTCAGGCGGGCGGGTGTTTATGCCTGCCAATCCTGCCTGAGGCCATTCCTGAAAGCGATCAGGCCTACTCTTCCTTTAATTCCACCGCTAGGCGTTTGTCGAGATAGTCGGCACAGATATCCGTAAGTTCGGGAATCTTGTCTTCAAAGAAGTGATTGGTGTCCGGCATCACTACATGATCGATCTTGATTCCTTTCTGGGTCTTCAGCTTGGCAACAAGAGCATTTATGGAATCAGCCGGAGTAATTGTGTCGTATTGGCCGTTGACGAACAGGCCCGATGCCGGACACGGCGCCAGGAACGAGAAGTCGTAGTGCTTGGCCAGCGGAGCAATGGAAATGAATCCTGCAATTTCAGGGCGCCTCATCAGCAGCTGCATGGAAATCCAGGCGCCGAAGGAAATGCCGACGATCCAGCAGGTCGCTGCTTCCTTGTTGTAGGTCTGCATCCAGTCCAGCGCTGCGGCAGCGTCGGACAGTTCGCCGGCGCCGTTGTCGAACAGGCCCTGTGACCGGCCGACACCGCGGAAATTGAATCGCAGGACCGAGAACCCGCGGTCGCGATACATGTAATATAGGTCATGCACGATCGGATTGTTCATCGTGCCGCCGAATTGCGGATGCGGATGCAGAATCAGCGCAATGGGTGAGCCGTGCTCGGGATTGTGGTGATAGCGGCCCTCAATGCGACCGGCGGGTCCGTTAAAAATGACCTCTGGCATACGTATGACATCCGTTCTTAGAAAAGGTTGCCGTGGCACAATGACGAGGCAACGAAGAATTGACCCCCTTCATCAGCTGTAGATGTAAAAAACGCTGACTTTGGCAGGATTGAATTGTTGACTCTGTTTGTCGGGTATTCTATATCCAGTTTAGAACTATTCAAGAAACCGCCGTGCCCCGGAAACGTGCCCCGGAAACGGGAGCGTAGGCGGGGTCTTACACAATTTGACAGCCGGAATGCAAGCTTTACGGGCACTGGTCAATTCGCCTGGATGTATTGCTGCGCCGATACAGCGAGTAACGACATGAAGCTCTCTACCAAAGGCAGATATGCCGTGATGGCCATGGCGGACATAGCGGCCCAGCCTGAAGGCGCATTGGTGCCTCTGGGAGATGTGTCCGAACGCCAGGACATCAGCCAGGAATACCTTGAGCAACTGTTCGCCAAGCTTCGCCGTGCCGGTCTTGTTGAAAGCCAGCGCGGGCCAGGCGGTGGCTACAAGCTCGCCCGTCCGGCAGATCGGATCAATATAGCGGATATCGTTACCGCGTCCGATGAACCGATGCAGGTGACACGCTGCCAGGGCGACGCCATTGACGGCTGTGTGAAAGGCGAAAAATGCGTGACCCATGAATTGTGGGCAGCACTTGGACGCCAGGTTTACGGATTTTTGTCGGCGGTGACGCTGGGAGATGTCGTCAACCAGCGCAACCTGGCACTGGAAGCCTCGATCCGTCGCGCCAAGACTCACCCAGTCAGCAATATGGTGCAGAATTGAGTGCCTGAAGTGATGCGTACCTATCTCGATCATAACGCTACAAGCCCGCTAAGGCCCGAAGCACGCGAAGGGATGCTTGCGGCGCTGGACCTGTGTGGCAATGCGTCTTCGGTACACGAGGAAGGCCGCAAGGCGCGGGCGCTTGTCGAGGCCGCGCGTGATGACGTTGCGCGCGCGCTCGGCACCATTGCACCGACCATTGTATTCACCGGTGGCGGCTCGGAAAGTTGCAATCAGGCGCTGCGCTGCGTGACCGCAGATCGTCTGATCATCTCGGCAATCGAACATCCATGCGTACTCGAGGCAGCCCGGGCATCGGGGCGGCCGGTCGATGTGCTACCGGTCACGGAAAACGGCATTGTTGACCTCGCAGCGCTTTCTTCTCTGCTTGCGAAGGCCGACGGACAGGTTCTGGTTTCGGTAATGCTTGCCAACAATGAGACCGGTGCGGTGCAGCCAATTCGCGATATCGTCGCAATGGCCGCTGAACATGGCGCACGGGTGCATTGTGATGCGGTGCAGGCATTCGGCAAGCTGCCTGTCAACTTCGGATTGCTTGGCGTCGACCTGCTTAGCGTGTCTGCCCACAAGCTTGGCGGGCCCCAGGGGGTCGGTGCGCTGGTGGTGCGCGACGGACTGCCCGTACTGCCGCTGGTTGCCGGTGGCGGGCAGGAATTGCGGCGCCGGGCCGGAACAGAAAATGTTGCCGGGATTGCCGGTTTCGCAGCCGCTGTTCGTGCCGCTGGTCAAACCGAATCTGATTTCAAGAGCTTGCGGGCAAAACTTGAATCAGCCCTTGCGTCAGGTCCAGGTGAGATCACTGTGTTTTCTGCGGGTGCAGACCGCTTGCCCAACACCGTGTGCTTTGCGCTTACAGGGCTTGAAGCCGATACAGCTTTGATGGCGTTTGACTTGGATGGGGTAGCGGTTTCGTCAGGCTCTGCGTGTTCTTCCGGCAAGGTGCAGGCAAGCCATGTGCTCCAGGCCATGGGTGCAAGCGAAGCAGCAACAAAATCGGCGATCCGGGTGAGCTTTGGATGGTCGTCCACCGTAGAAGATGTGAACAGGTTTTCAGACAGCTGGCAGAAAATCGCCGCGCGTCACGTGGCGCGTGCGGCGGCTGCCTGATCGGTTACAAGGTAAGGAGAGGCAAGTATGCCGGATATTGAAACAATCGAGCGCGTCAAAGAGATTGACGTCGACAAATACAAGTACGGTTTTGAGACGCACATCGAGTCCGATACGGCACCAAAAGGCCTGTCCAAAGAGGTAATCAGGTTCATCTCCGCCAAGAAGGAAGAGCCGGAGTGGATGCTGGAACAGCGCCTGGACGCCTATGCCCGCTGGCAGAAGATGGACGAGCCGGACTGGGCCAAGGTCAGTTATCCGAAGATCGACTTTAATGATATCTACTATTACTCCGCGCCAAAGGGACAGACCGGGCCGAAGAGTCTTGACGAGGTCGACCCCGAACTGCTGCGGACATATGAAAAACTTGGCATCCCGCTGAAAGAGCAGGAACTGCTGGCCGGTGTGCGCAAGCATGATGAACCGAGCACGCTGGATGAAGATGCCGGGCCGTCCTATGCGTCCGGCAAGGTCGCCGTGGATGCGGTTTTTGACAGTGTGTCTGTGGTAACGACCTTCAAGAAGGAGCTGGCCAAGGCCGGTGTCATTTTCTGTTCCATTTCGGAAGCCATTCGTGAACATCCCGACCTGGTGAAGAAGTACCTGTTCTCCGTGGTGCCCCAGGGTGACAATTATTATGCGGCCCTGAACTCAGCCGTGTTCACCGACGGTTCGTTTGTATTCATCCCCGAAGGCGTGCGTTGCCCGATGGAACTGTCGACCTATTTCCGTATCAATGCGGAAAACACCGGCCAGTTTGAACGCACGCTCATCATTGCGGAAAAGGGCTCCTATGTTTCCTACCTGGAAGGCTGCACCGCGCCGATGCGCGACGAAAACCAGTTGCACGCAGCCGTGGTCGAACTGGTTGCCATGGAAGATGCTGAGATCAAGTACTCCACGGTGCAGAACTGGTATCCCGGCGACAAGAACGGCAAGGGCGGTATCTACAACTTCGTGACCAAGCGGGCCGATTGCCGGGGTGATAACTCAAAAGTGTCATGGACTCAGGTTGAAACAGGCTCCGCGGTAACCTGGAAGTACCCGAGTTGCATCCTGCGTGGCGACAATTCGGTCGGCGAGTTTTACTCCATCGCCATCTCCAACGGTTATCAGCAGGTCGATTCCGGCACCAAGATGATCCATCTCGGCAAGAACACCTCGAGCCGGATCATTTCAAAGGGCATCGCGGCAGGTCATTCCGACAACACCTATCGCGGCCTGGTGACAACGCACAAGAAAGCAAAGGATGCACGCAATTTCACCCAGTGCGACTCACTGCTGATTGGCGACAAGTGTGGTGCGCACACTGTGCCGTACATTGAATCGAAAACCCGCACGGCGACTTTTGAGCATGAGGCGACCACGTCCAAGATTTCCGACGACATGATGTTCTACTGCCGGTCGCGTGGACTTGACGAAGAAGAAGCTGTGGCACTGGTGGTCAACGGCTTCGTGCGCGACGTACTGCAGCAACTGCCGATGGAGTTCATGGCCGAAACCCAGAAGCTGATCGGCATTTCGCTGGAAGGCAGCGTGGGATAGCCAAAGCCATGTTTGACCGCCTGTTTCAGCCCCGGTTCGGCAGCCTGGAAGAGTTCACCGCAAAGGCGCGCAAGATATTCCTTCTGGCGCTGCCGTTCGGGTTCCTGTTCTGGATATTCGACATCGGTATCGGCGGAACCAGTGAAGGCGGTCGTGCCTGGCTGAACGTGCCGATGGTTATCGGCGCCGTTGGATTTGTCGCCTGGGCCACAGGCGGATTGATGATGATGATTAGAAAAGTTTGAAAGAACAGGGAATTAAGAGAATGCTTGAAATCAAGAACCTGCACGTGAGCCTCGAAGAAGAGGACAAGCAGATTATCAAGGGCCTGGACCTGACCATCAATGCAGGTGAGGTGAATGCCATCATGGGTCCGAACGGGTCCGGCAAGTCCACCTTGTCCTACGTACTGGCGGGTCGTCCTGGGTATGAGGTGACCGAAGGTTCGATCACCTACAACGGCCACAACCTGCTGGAGATGGAAATCGACGAACGCGCTGCAGCAGGCGTGTTCCTGGCTTTCCAGTACCCGATCGAAATTCCCGGTGTCGCTACCATGCAGTTCCTCAAAGTGGCGTTGAATGCCCAGCGCAAGGCGCGCGGCGAAGCCGAAATGACCACGCCCGATTTCATGAGGCTCGTACGCGGCAAGGCGGAACAACTCAACGTGACAACGGACATGTTAAAGCGGCCGGTCAATGTCGGCTTTTCCGGCGGTGAAAAGAAACGCGCTGAAATCCTACAGATGGCAGTGCTCGAGCCGGGCCTGTGTGTGCTGGACGAAACCGATTCCGGGCTTGATATCGATGCCCTGCGCGTCGTCGCCGAAGGCGTCAACGCCCTGCGGTCGCCCGAGCGCGCCATGCTGGTCATCACTCACTATCAGCGCCTGCTCGACTACATCGTGCCGGACAGGGTGCACGTCATGTCCGACGGCAAGATCGTGAAGTCCGGCGGCAAGGATCTGGCGCTTGAACTGGAAAAGGACGGTTACGCGGCATTTGCAGCGTAAGGCGGAAAAACAGACATGACAGTCAGTATAGCGAAAACTCCGGCGGAGACCGCCTACACGGACGCCTTCAACCCGCAAGGGGCCTTGGCGGATGTGCGCAAATCTGCCTTTGCCCGTTTTGCCGAAACCGGCCTGCCGCACCGGCGTATGGAAGACTGGAAGTGGACCGATCTGCGCCAGCTGATGTCCAGCCCACTGTCGCCAGCTTCCGGTACGACAGCGTCTGGAGACGACATTGATGCGCTGATTTCCGCCACGCCGTTCGGTGAAGTGGCGCGCGCCCGGCTGGTGTTTGTCGACGGAACCTATGATGCGGACCGTTCGTCCCTGCCGGCGACCGGTGATATTGAATTCGCCAGTCTCGGATCGGACGACCTGCCGGGTTGGGTGTCGGACAAGCTGGTTGCCGGATCAACTGATCCAATTGCCGCCCTTAATCTTGCCTATATGAGCGACGGGGCCGGTTTGAGGGTCAAGGCCGGATCCGGCATGGATGCGCCGATCGAGTTGTTGTTCGTGACCACGGCCGAACAGGCCGCCACCTACACGACCCGCAATGTCATAGTTATCGAGGAGCGCGCGTCTGCAACCCTGATCGAAACCCATATCGGTGGCACCGGCGAATATGTGCACAATTCCGTCACCCAGCTGCATATCGCGGACAAGGCCCGGCTCGACCGCGTGAAGGTCCAGGAAGAAGGCCTTGAAGGGATTCACCTTTCCAACACCGAGGTTCACCTGGGCGAAAGTGCTCACCTGAAGGATTTCACCTTGACCATCGGCGGGTCTGCAACCCGCCAGCAAGGCTTTATCACGTTTGCCGGCGAGCATTCTGAAAGCCACGTGTCTGGCGCTTTCCTGCTGACCGGCAAGCAGCACAATGACACAAGGCTGGTGATCGACCATGCGGTGCCCAATTGCCTGTCACGCGAACTGTTCAAGTGCGTGATGGACGAGGCGGCCCGTGGCGTGTTCCAGGGCAAGGCGATAGTGCGCCGTGATGCCCAGAAAACAGACGGAAACCAGTCTTCACACGCGCTCTTGCTGTCGGATGAGGCTGAGTTTGACGCCAAGCCGGAACTGGAAATCTATGCCGACGACGTCGTCTGCGGCCATGGTGCCACCTCCGGCGACCTGGATGAAAACCAGCTGTTCTACCTCAGGTCGCGCGGTGTCTCCGAAACCGAGGCAAAGTCCATGCTGATCGGGGCCTTTGCAGCCGAAGCCTTCGACGATGTTGAAAGCGACGCCATTCGCGACGTGTTGGGCGAGCTCGCACAGGGCTGGCTGGCCCGGCGTAAGGCGGGTTGAGGCACGTGTCATGACCCGCATCACCATGGACCATTGCGTAATCCACGTGTCCCACTGGGACAAGGCAAAGGCGTTCTATGTCGATGTGATGGGGGCCGAGGCCATAGAGTTTGGAAATGGCTACCAGTTCCGCTGGGGTGAGCAGCAACTGAACATTCACGGCCCGGACCAGCACGGCACGCCGGTTGCGAAACTGGCCGTGATGCCGGGAAACAGCGATCTGTGTTTCCGTTGGCACGGACCGATTTCCAGCGCCATCGAGCACTTGCAGGCGCACGGTGTGGATATCGAGGAAGGCCCCTGCGAGCGCCATGGCGCGATGGGAAAAGGGACCAGTGTTTATTTCCGCGACCCCGACGGGTCGCTGATGGAGTTCATGTCCTATGAATGAAGTTGCCGCGAAGATCGTTCCAGCAACCGGCTATGACGTCGAGAAGATCAGGGCGGATTTTCCGATCCTGGCGAAACCGGTTTACGGCGACAAGCCGCTGACCTATCTCGACAACGGGGCCTCGGCGCAAAAACCGCAAGCTGTGCTTGACCGTATCCATAAAGCCTATTCGGAAGAATATGCCAATGTGCACCGCGGCCTGCATTATCTGTCGAACACCTCGACGCAAGCCTTTGAGGATGCCCGTGAAAGCGTCCGCCGTTTCCTCAATGCGCCGTCAAGTGACCAGGTCATCTTCACGCGCAACGCAACCGATGCCATCAACCTGGTCGCCCAGAGTTTCGGCGGCTTGGTCATCGGCGAGAGCGATGACATCGTCATTTCGATTCTTGAGCATCACTCCAACATCGTGCCGTGGCATTTCCACCGTGAACACAAAGGCGCCAACATCCGCTGGGTGCCGGTCGACGAAGAAGGCACGCTGCACGTGGAAGACTTCGTCAACACACTGACGCCGCGTACCAAGATGGTGGCCATCACCCACATGTCGAACGCGTTCGGCACTGTGGTGCCGATCAAGGAGATCATCAAGATTGCCCATGAACGCGGCATCCCGGTGCTGGTCGACGGGTCTCAGGGCGCGGTACACATGCCGGTCGATGTGCAGGATCTTGATGCCGATTTCTATGTGTTCACCGGTCACAAGACCTATGGCCCGTCGGGCATTGGTGTGCTGTACGGCAAAAAGGATCTGCTGGCTAAAATGCCGCCTTATCAGGGCGGCGGTGAGATGATTATCGAGGTGACCGAAGATGGTGTCACCTACAACGATCCGCCGCACCGGTTTGAAGCCGGCACCCCTGCCATCGTCCAGGCCATCGGACTGGGCACCGCGCTTGATTACATGGACAATATCGGGCGCGAGGCGATCGCGGCACATGAGGCATCGCTGCTTGAGTATGCCAATGAGCGCCTGTCTCACATCAATTCGCTGAAGATATTCGGAACCTCGCCGACAAAGGGGGCAATTATCTCCTTTGCCATGGAAGGCGCCCACGCTCACGACATATCGACCGTCATCGACCGGCATGGCGTCGCGGTTCGAGCCGGCACCCATTGTGCCATGCCGTTGCTGCAGCGATTTGGCGTGACGGCCACCTGCCGGGCATCATTCGGCATGTATAACAACACCGCAGATATTGACCGGCTGGCCGCAGCGCTTACATCTGCACAGAAGATGTTTATGTGATAGGGTTCAAACAATGACAGATACAAACACATCCTGCGCTCCTGCACCGGTCCCTGAGGCGGTTGAGTCCGATCACCAGAACCCGTCGGTTTCATCTTCCATACCGAAGGAAGAGCTGAGCCGGATGACCGATGACATGATCGCCGCGATCAAAACCGTTTATGACCCGGAAATCCCGGTCGATATTTTTGAGCTCGGCCTGATCTACAAGATCGATGTGGAAGATGACCGCTCGGTCAAGGTCGACATGACCCTAACGGCGCCGGGCTGCCCCGTCGCCGGTGACATGCCGGGTTGGGTTGCGGATGCGGTGCGCACCGTTGAAGGTGTAATGGATGTTGATGTGCAACTGGTATTCGATCCACCGTGGGATCCGTCGCGCATGTCGGATGAAGCGCGTGTAGCCCTGAACATGTGGTGAGGTGAGATGAGCGCTATTGAAGTAAATACCGCAAGCGCACGCGCCGCGCCTGCCGTCCTGTCATTGACCGATGCCGCAGTTGAGCGGATCAAGCATCTCATGGCCCGGTCTGAAAAAGACACCGGCGGCCTTCGCATCGGCGTCAAGAACGGCGGCTGTGCCGGCATGGAATACACCATGGACTTCGTCGACGAACCCGACAAGTTCGACGAGGTCATCGAAGTCAGGGGTGCCCGTGTCCTGATCGAGGCCAAGGCCATTTTGTTCCTGTTCGGCACGACGATGGACTACGAGGTCACCAAGCTGCGCTCCGGCTTCGTGTTCAACAACCCGAACCAGACCAGCGCCTGCGGATGTGGCGAGTCAATTGAACTCACACCCGTATCCGCCGACGTGTTGCAGCGCGGCTGACAGGCTGACTACCGAGATATCCTAAAGAACCTGGCGCGCCAGGAATGCCGGCATATTGTCTTCGGTGAAACCGGATGGTGTGTCGTCGTGATCATTGTCACGACCCTTGCCACCCCGGCCACGCCCTCTGCTGCCGCGTTCACGCGGCGGCTTTTCGTCTGACTGGCGCTTGTTCGACTTGGTTTCAATGCTGGATGTTTCTTGCTTTTCAGCCACTTCAGCCTTTTTCGGTCTGGCTTTCTTGGCGGCCGTCCTGGACTTCGGTCCTGCTGCCTTGCTGCCGCGCCGGCGTTTGCCCTTTGAGGCGATGGATTCCGCGATCTCTTCATCGCTCGGCGCTTCGCCGTCCCAGTCGATGGGCTTCTTGATCAGGTCTTCAATGTCCTTCAGCGCCCGGAACTCTTCCCATTTCACCAGCGTGTAGGCATTGCCCAGCCGGCCGGCCCGGCCGGTGCGGCCGATACGGTGCACATAGTCTTCCGAATGGGTCGGCACGTCATAGTTGTAAATATGGCTTACATCCGGAATGTCGAGGCCGCGCGCGGCCACATCGGACGCGATCAGGTAGGTGATGTCGTTGTTGCGGAAGGCATCCAGTGTCTTCAGACGCGCGCGCTGGTCCATGTCACCATGCAACGCACCACAGGAAAAGCCATGCTTCTGCAAGGACTTTTCCAGCACCGCGACCGTTGTCTTGCGGTTGGCAAAGATGATGGCATTCTTGACGTCATCGGCGTGCCCGCGCATCAGGTCGCGCAGCGCATCGCGCTTCGAGGTGTCGTCTGACGGGGCATAGACAGCGCGCTGGGTAATGGTTTCAGCAGTAGAAGAAAGTGCCTGCGCCCTGATTTCAACCGGGTTGTGCAGGAACTGGTTGGTCAGGCGCTGGATTTCCGGTGGCATGGTGGCGGAGAAAAACAGTGTTTGCCGGGTGATCGGCAACAGCTTGGCAACCCGTTCAATGTCGGGAATGAAGCCCATGTCCAGCATGCGGTCTGCTTCATCGACCACGAAAATCTCGATATGGGTGAGCATCAGCTTGCCGCGCTCGACATGATCAAGCAGGCGACCGGGTGTTGCGATCACCACATCCGCACCGCGGTCGATCTTGCGGTTCTGCTCCTCAAACGACACGCCGCCCATGAGCAGCGCGATATTGAGCTTGTGGTTCTTGCCGAGAAGCTCAAACGCCTCATGCACCTGCGCGGCCAATTCCCTGGTCGGTTCCAGGATCAGCGTGCGCGGCATGCGCGCGCGGGCGCGGCCCTTTTCGAGGATGTTCAGCATCGGCAGCGTAAAGGCTGCCGTCTTGCCTGACCCTGTCTGGGCCAGCCCCAGAACGTCCTTGCGCTCAAGGGCGGGTGGAATGGCTTCCGCCTGGATTTTGGTAGGTTCGGAGAAACCGGCGTCCGTGACGGCGGTGAGGACCTTTTCGCTAAGGCCAAGAGTATCGAATGACATTAAGGTATATGGACCGTTCTATATGCGCTGCACGGATGCACGGAAGTTTGTTACTGCATCTGATGAAGCTGGTTGATGTGCCGGGACCAGACCGGATGTCTGTGTCCTCTTTTACGGCACCTCTAACCTGGCGCCGAAACGTATGCGCTCTGTATGGGGATTCGCGGCCAAAATGTCAAACTATACCAAAAGAGTTGATTATTGACCCTTTTGAACGGGGTTAATCGGCTCTCAACAGCGCTTCGGCTGCCCGTTTCCAGGGCGTGAAGGCATCCGCCTCGTGCAGGACCTCCAGGCCTTTCAGGGTGAACGAGCGCGGTGTCGCCAGTTCCGACACCAGTTGGGGGGTTGGCGTGGACGGCCGCTCGCGAACCGTGGTAGCCGCCGCCCGGGTCATCTGAGCGGTGAGCAACCGGGCGACTTCGGGATCAACGCCTTGTGCCGAAACCCAGTCCGACATTTGCGATATCAGTTCCTGCACCCAGCCGTAATAACAGGCAATCGTTGCGGCCGGGGCAAAGCTGTCTTCGGATTTCAGGGCCAGCACCGGACCGCATGACTCCAGCAATTGCCGGCACGACTGGTTTTCCGGAAACATCAGTGTCGGGCTTTCGCTGAACTGGGCGGCGACCACCGGCATGGCCATGATCAGGTTGGCCGGTGCGACGGCCGGCGCAAGGTCAGATGACGGCAGGCCAGCACACAGGCTCAGTACGGTCTGGCCATCGGCGAAGGTAAGCGCCCCGCATATCCCGACGGCATCGAACGGGCGCACCGCGACAATGACGATCTCCGATTGATCAACGATTGCCTGGTTGTCCGATAAAACTTCAACACCATAATGCTCTGCCAGTTGAGCAGATGTCTCGCGGCCGCGTTCTGAAACCAGGAAGCGGGAGCCGGTCTTCGTCATTGCCGGCATCATGTGCTTGATCAGATGGCCGGCACCGATGATACCTATGGTCGTGGTCATTGTGTTTCCTTCATGGCTGTCAGGAGAGCGGGAACCGCGTCCTCTATTTCACGGCAGACAAGCGCGCCAGATGCGGTGAGCTGGTCGCCGACATCCACCGGCAGTGATGTGTTGGAACTGTCCGGCACCTGGTTGAGACGGCCGCCGATCAACACCGGGATCTTGCTGCCGGCATGTTCGCGCAACGCCTTGTAATAGCTCATCGCAATCCCGTTATAGGTGGACAGTGCGATGGCGTCTGCCTGTTCGTTCACGGCCTTTGCCGCCAGTGCCTGCGGCTCGGCGGATGTGCCGCCATCGATCAGCGTGGCCCCGGCGCTGGACAAGACCTCGTCCAGCACCAGCTTGCCGTGTTCGTGCACGTCTGTTGTGGCTGTGACAATGCGCGGGTTCAAACCGGCCAGTGCCTTGCGGTCGGCATCCGGCACACGCGACAAATGCACCGCGGCCATCTCGGCCACTTCCTCGGCAATGTCCGATCGAATCCTGTCGCTGCCGGTTGCACACAGCGCCTCCAGGCGCCTGCCGCCAAGGCGGCGGATCGCCAGCAGCATTTCAAACGGATTGTCGGTATCGATTCCGGCGGCAGCCAGGTGCTTGATGGCATTGTCGAAGAAAAGTTGTCCGCCGGCCACGATCCGGCCAGCCAGGGCGCGGGCAGGGGCCTCGTCCAGCAATGGCATGTGCCGGCGCTGATGATCGGCAAGGCGTGCCGCGAATATTTGGGCTTCGATCACCTCGGCCACATCCGGGATGCGCTGGTTTTCCGTGACTGGCACCGGATTGATCGCGTGTCCGGTCGGTTGCAGCAGTTGCCCGGCGATATCGATGGAAAGATAGGCCGACA
>JBPCVV010000200.1:0-4534 GCA_051010195.1 Anderseniella sp.
CTGTTGATTTGGTCACGGCTTCTTGTACGTTATGTTTCGTTAAGTTCTGGCAACCTATCGAATTTGCAGAGCGCTCACTGAATGACAAGCTGTTCCACCACGCCTAGGTTTGTTCGTCAAAAGGGCAATTCAATTTGCTACAAATGCGTACAGCTCTTTTTGAGCTGATAAATGTCCGGATGTTTTACGGTTGGATCGTTTTGACCGTTGCAACTCTTGCTATGTTTGCTAGTGGTCCGGGGCAATCCCACACTTTTAGTATCTTTGTCGACTTGATCGCCAAGGACTTGGGAATCTCCAGCACATCTTTGGCTTCATCTTATGCAATTGCGACGCTGATCGCTGCTTTGGGGCTTTCGCGCATGGGGCGTTTTGTCGATCAATTTGGCGCCCGCCGGGTCATGATGTTTGTAATTGTCTTACTGGGGTTCGCCTGTATGGCTTTTGGCGCAGTTTCTGGAGTACTCACACTATCTCTTGGCTTCATGTGCCTGCGGTTTTTGGCTCAGGGATCCGTAATGCTGTGCGCAACAAACCTTGTTGCACAATGGTTCAGTGCCAAACGTGGTTTTGCCATGAGTATTTTGATGCTTGGTTTTTCAGCTTCCATGGCACTGCATCCGTTGTTGGGGCAATGGTTGATCGAAATTTTTGGTTGGCGCAAGGCCTGGGTTGGACTGGGACTGATGTCCTGGATTATGATGCTGCCGCTGCTTTGGCTTTTGGTACATGACAAACCGGAACCTTTGGGCTTGCGACCCGATGGCACTAAACCTGAATCAACTGATCGGCAATGCACGGCAAATGAGAGTGATGCACTGGTTGGCCCAACGCTTGCGTCAGCGATCAAAACACCTTCTTATTGGATTATCACGGCGGGCCTGTTTACGCCGGCAATGCTGATTACTTCCCTGTTTTTTTTTCAGGTGTCAATATTTGAGCAACACGGCCTTCCTCGTGCATTGGCCGCAACAATGTTCGGTGTATCAGCCCTATCCATGGCAATAATGATGCCTGTTATCGGCTGGATTCTCGACCGGTCCAATCCCAAGTATATTTATTCCGGTTCGCTCGTGTTACTTGCTGTGTCATTGGTCAGCATCACATTTGTCCATGATGTGATCACGGCATTTCTCTATGCAATTATTTTCGGTATAAATACTGCCGCCAACATGACGTTCTTTGGTTACATGTGGGCGCAATATTTTGGTCGCAAGCATTTGGGATCCATTCAGGGAGCGGGCCAGACCATCGGAGTGATTGGCGCTTCAATCGGACCGTTACCGCTGGCTATCTCATTTGACTATTTCGGCGCTTATGATGGTGCCTTGCATATCTTGGCCCTGCTTCCAATTTGCTGCGCGGTTCTTGCTCTATTTCTACCTCGGCCGAACCCTTCGGCAATTGAAGACAAGGGAAAATGACAGATGTCGGAATTGGAGATTTCAGCAGGGGAGAAATTATACTACGAATATGCTGCCCCCAACACCAAAGCCAAAACTTTCGTATTCATTAATGCTCTAACCGGTAATACGGGCATGTGGTCCGGAGCGATTTGCCAGAAGTTGCAAGCAGCAGGCTTCGGTACCTTGTGTTACAATTTCCGCGGTCAGATCGACACTACTTTTGCCGATGATACAGATCTGATACCTGACCTCATTGTCGATGACATAGGTCGGTTGATGGTTAAGATTAACCCGCCTTCTCCAATTCTTGTGGGCCTGTCGATTGGCGGCTTGTTTGCAGCCCAGGCATATCTTGCGGGTACCCAAGCCTGCGGTTTGGTTCTAATCAACACCCTGCGCAAACCTGGCCAACGGCTGGACTGGATTAATCAGGCCATGGTGCGGCTGGCAACCATTGGGGGTGGCCGGTTGGTGATGATGGCCAACATGCCAACAATTGCTTCGCCTGATTTGCTGGCCAAAATGTGGGATACGTCTTTTTCTGATGAACCTTTTGAGCGACCTGTGGAATCCGACGGCCTGCTGCGATTGATGATTGGGTCATTGCAGACGGATTGGGACTTCGCTTATGAGAAACTCAACCTGCCGGTTCTCATTCTCACGGGCAAATACGACCGTGTCTTTCGCATTGATGCTGATATTGAAGAACTCAAGGCCCGCATTCCCGATGCTGAAGAAAAAATCTACCATGATGCAGGCCACCTCATCCCGCTGGAAGACTCTGACCAGTTCACCAATGATCTCCTGATGTTTGCTACGCGCCCTTGATAGTGATTTTGGTGCGGGTCCCTGTTGCAGCAGAAAGGAAACAGAACTTCCTAAACCTCTCCTTCATCGTCAACAGCACCACCGGCAACACCAAGCCTGCAAGTTAATCAAAATAGAGGGCTTCCCTGCTCTGCCCTGCAACGGACAACTGTTGTACAAAAGTGGGCACAGTCCGGCGCACTATTGTCAATGTGATGCGAAATCAACGCCCCGGCCCGGTCTTGTTCGGTGAAATGATGGTCAGAACCTTGCGCCCGCTGCAGCTGGTGCAGCGCAACCGCCCGGCCAGATCGCAAGTCGGAAAATCATCGCCAAGCCGCTTGCGCAACGCCGTGATGTCCATGGGTCGCTCGCAATTGGCGCAGACGGCATCAACCTGTGGCTCAGGCAATACAACCACATTCGTCCACATTCATGCTCTTGGCATGCGGGCGCCAGTGCCTGAAACCTCAATAGAGAAATCTCAAGTTAGTGGCCCAGAAGACAATGCTGATTTGAACCCGGCTTAAGATTGAACCGTCTGGTCAATCGCAATTGTCATACCTCATGCATCCCCAGTAGTTGCTATTATTGTAACCCCAACGGGCGCCACACGCCCGACTTACCCTGGCGCATCGAGAACTTAACACAGCGGCCGTGCCGAGGCCGATACCGACGCCGACACCGACACCCCATCCCCAGTTCCCGCGACGCCGGGAATACCCGCGACGCCTGCTGCTGCCTCTGCGGCCTGCGCTGCCTCTTCGCCCGGCGCTACCTCTTCGTCCGGCGCTGCCTCTTCGTCCGGCGCTGCCTCTTCGTCCCGCGCTGCCTCTTCGTCCGGCGCCACCCCGGCGACCAGCTCCTCCGCCTCGCCGCTGTACGAGAATGACATTAGTCTCAGTCGAAATAGCCAATCCGTCCAAGGCATCAGCTGTACTGCCGGTGACCGGTGCCGCGCTTGCTGTCCCAAACGTTAGCGTGGCAAACAGCAGACTCACAACTGCCAGAAAGCAACCCAAAACAAATCTTCTCTGCCTCATCAAAATCACCACTTGTTACAATCACCATAACCGTTGTGATACAGCTTGGCACAATGCACCTACTGACGCAATGTAACCAGCACAAAACCGGCATCCACTTTTGTGACAAATGCTCTAAAGTCTGCTGCGGTTTGCAGCGACCCAGTTGTAGATCGGAACGCCAACGAGCCGGCTCAGGCCGGGCACATAGAAAAACGGTATCTGCCACCACAACCCGGGTACCCGCAACACTGCATACCGATAGGCTTCGAAGCCGGCCAGTGCGGTGCCGTCTGCAAGCACCATATGCAAAGCCTCATTCACCTCTTCGTCGCTGACCACCGGCGACGGGTTGGTGCGAAAATCCCTTGTATTGATCTGGCCGAGATTATCGAATGCCAGGAACCAGGCCATGGAGCGGACACAGAATTTGCAGCGTCCGTCGTAGATCATCTCCATAGGGCCCGTCAGGCGCTTCCACCACGCACCGAGACTGTCGATCCACTCCGTCCGCAAGAAGCTGAGGTGACCCATAATCATCACCCAGGAGAAATAGTACAGACCGAGGAAGAAAAAGAACAACAGATGCAGGAACACCGCGCCGGCCAGCAGCCATGCCCGCGTGTGTCGCTGCCAGATCAGGAAGGGAAATGCGATCTCGATGAGCACCGTGCCGTAGGTCGCGACATTGACAATCCAGAAGTGTGCTGCAAACAAATCAAGCAAAGTAGCGCTATAGTACTCTCGTAAAGAAAATACGTACCAGATGGCATCGCCCTGCCACCATTCCCGCTCGCCAAGCTTGTGGGCGGCACTGAAAAAGAACACCACCGCCATCTGCAATTGCATCAGACGGCGGCAGGCGAACGCCCATCGGCTAGTGAACACCGGTAGTTGCGCATCGAGATTGTCTTGCTTCGCTTTTCGCAAGGCGCGGACACGATCGAGACTCAGCGCCTTACCGATTGGCGCCAGGCAGAGGAGTAACAAAAGGCTAGCCAAGATCGCATCGACGCCATACGTCACTTCCGGACTTCGCTGAACATAGGAGAGGTGCGCGAACAATACGAGCCACTTCACCCAGGTGACCCGCCAGCCGACCATGAGTGCTGCACAGCAAAAAAGGAAGATGATGTGAATGACTGCGAGTTGCCATGGCTGCGTAATGTAAAACAACAGCGACTTCATAGAGGCGTCAGCAACAGGTCGATGTGCAAGAAATTCGGGCGGAAACCACCCTTGATTGCCCCAGATCTCGAAGAGATAGGCACTGCCGAGACCATAGTGACACAGCATCCC
>JBPCVV010000201.1:0-5553 GCA_051010195.1 Anderseniella sp.
GGCTGCGGAGATCCATGGCGAAGTGAGTAATTTCGCGTCGCTGCTGAGATGCTGCTGCATCAATTTTCTGGATCCGTCATTTGATCACGAACAATTGGCCCGGGAAGCGCAGGATACGCGCGCCAAACTGGAAGGTGTCGCGGCGGAGTGACACCGGAACTTGTCGCTGGCCCATTTAGGGATGTAGTAGCCGAATAACACCACATGGACGGCGATGGTGTTAGCCTTTGCAGGAAAACAAGACAGCAAGGGAGGAGTGCCGGTGGCAAAAGCCATTCATACCATGGTGCGCGTGCTCGACGAGGCACGATCCGTCGAATTCTATAAAAAGGCTTTCGGACTGGGCCTTGAAGACCGCTTTGAATTTGACGACTTCACGCTGGTCTACCTGAAGAATTCCGAGAACGATTTCGAAGTCGAACTGACGGTCAATCATGATCGCACAGAGCCTTATGAGCACGGTGATGGCTACGGTCATCTGGCGGTGTCGGTTGACAACGTCGACGACCAGCATGCGGCTGCCAAAGCCAATGGCCTCAATCCTACAGACGTCAAGGAGTTTCATCGCGACGGTGCGCTGATGGCCAAGTTCTTTTTTCTGCAGGATCCGGATGGATACAAGATCGAGGTTCTGCAGCGGCACGGTAGATACACCTGAAAACAAAACAATAAAATCAAGGAGGAATGGCAAGATGAACGGACAAATGAACATATCCAGACGCACAGCGCTGAAAGCAGCCGGCGCGGGTCTCATTGTTGCCGGCACGGGCGCCGGAGGCCTGGTGTACGGCCACAACGAGGCGTGGGCCGCAACCGCGGAGAATCTGGATGCCGATACGTTTGCAACCCTGGTGCAGATGTCGCGTGACACCTATCCGCACGACCGGTTGGAAGACAAATTCTATGCCGCCGCCGTGTCCGGCCTGGACAAGGCTGCCAAGGATGACGGCGCGCTCAAGACCATGCTGACGGACGGTGTGGCCGGGTTGAACAAGGCAGCGGGTGGCGCCTATTCGGGTGTCACCGATGCAGACAAAAGAACAGCGCTGCTGAAGGCCATCGAGAATGACGGCTTCTTCCAGAAGGTGCGCGGTAACCTGGTGACGGGCTTGTACAACAACAAGGAAGCCTGGCCGCTGTTTGGCTTCGAAGGTGCGTCCGCCGACCAGGGCGGGTACCTCGAGCGCGGCTTCAATGACATCAACTGGCTGTAAGGGAGGACATTGGTATGGCTACATTTGACATGAATGACGACAGTGTTGTGGTTGTTATCGGTTCCGGTGCAGGCGGTGGGACTCTGGGTGCCGAACTGGCGATCAAAGGGGTGAAAACCGTCATCCTGGAAGCCGGAGGGCGTCATGAAACCGAAGATTTCCAGAACGATGAATGGGGATCGTTCGGGCAGATCTCGTGGCTCGACAAACGCACTACGTCCGGTTCCTGGCGGGTGGCGAAAGACTTTGCCGGCCTGCCGGCCTGGATCGTCAAGGCGGTGGGCGGATCGACGACTCACTGGGCCGGCGCGTCGCTGCGGTTCCAGGAGCATGAATGGAAGGCGAAGACCACTTATGGTGATGTAGCGGGCGCAAGCCTGCTCGACTGGCCAATTGACATGGCTGAAATGGATCAGTGGTATGCCAAGGCGGAAGACCGCATGGGCGTGACCAGAACCAACGGAATTCCAGGGCTGCCGGGCAACAACAACTATAAGGTGTTTGAGGCTGGCGCCAAAAAACTCGGCTACAAGGAAGTTCACACCGGTCGCATGGCGATCAACTCCGAACCGCGTGACGACCGGGCTTCATGCCTGCAGATCGGGTTCTGCTTCCAGGGCTGCAAGTCGGGTGCCAAGTGGTCAACTCTCGTTGCTGAAATTCCGAAGGGTGAAGCGACCGGCAACCTGGAAGTGCGGCCCAATGCGCAAGTACTCAAGATCGAGCATGATGACAGCGGCAAGGTGACCGGCGTGATGTATGCCGACAAGGACGGCAAACAGCATGTGCAGAAAGCGCGTGTGGTGTGCGTGGCGGGCAACTCCATTGAAAGCCCGCGCCTGCTGTTGAACTCCGCTTCGTCGAAATTTCCCGATGGACTGGCAAACTCGTCCGGCATGGTCGGCAAGAACTATATGCGTCACATGACCGGCTCGGTATATGCCGTGTTTGAAAAGCCGGTGCGCATGCATCGCGGTACGACAATGGCCGGTATCATTCAGGATGAATCCAAGCATGATCCGTCGCGCGGTTTCGTGGGCGGGTACGAGATGGAAACCCTGTCGCTGGGCCTGCCGTTCATGGCTGCGTTCCTGGATCCCGGCGGCTGGGGCAAGGACTTCTCGTGGTGGATGGACAATTATGAAAACATGGCCGGCATGTGGCTCGTGGGCGAGGACATGCCACAGGAGAAAAACGCCATCACCCTGCATGCTACCGAGAAGGACCAGCATGGCCTGCCGGTGCCGAACGTGCACTTTGATGATCATGACAACGACATCAAGATGCGCGACCACGCCTTTGGCCGCGGTGAGGCGGTGTACAAGGCTGTCGGTGCGGTCAAGACTTTCCGCACGCCACCTTACCCGTCAACCCATAATCTCGGCACAAACCGGATGAGTGCGGACGCCAAGGACGGAGTGGTCAACAAGCATGGCCAGACCCATGACATTGCCAATCTGTTCGTGTCTGACGGCAGTCAGTTCACTACTGGAGCGGCTGAAAACCCGACACTGACAATCGTGGCGCTGGCACTGCGCCAGGCTGATTTCATTGCTGGCGAAATGTCGAAAGGTAATCTGTAAACACCGGGGGACACCAAACGGGGGAGGCCTCCCTGTTCCCCGTTTAGGCAGCCCGCGTTTCGGCCATGGCCGGAGCGCGGGTCTGTTTTTGGAGTCCCGGCGTGTTCTCAAGCCCGGTGAATGGGCGAAATCTGGAAAAACCATGGACAGGCGGTTGACGCTTTCGGCGGAGATTTGTCTACTCCGGCAGGTAACAAATTCGGCAAGGGGACGGCACAATGTTCAAAGGCTCATGCGGTTTAAGGTCCGCGGTTCGAGGCGGGTGTTCAGCGTTGGTTGTAACACTGCTGGCCATGTCCATTGTAAGCAGCCAGGCGACGGCTCAAACCCTGGAAATCATCAAGCAGCGCGGCAAGCTGGAGTGTGGCATTCACCCCGGCACGATCGGCTTTTCCACAGCCAACGAAGCCAAGCACTGGTCCGGATTCGATGTTGATTACTGCCGCGCAGTCGCGGCCGCCGCACTGGGCTCGGCAGAAAAGGTCAATTTCAATCCGCTCAATGCGAAGTCCCGGTTTACCGCACTGCAATCGGGCGAGGTCGAGCTGTTGTCACGGCGCAGCACCTGGACGATGACGCGCGATACAAGTCTCGGCCTGGTCTTTGCGGCTACGAATTTCTATGACGGCCAGGGCTTCCTGGTGCGCAAGTCCCTGGGTGTTTCGTCAGCGCTTGAGCTGGCTGGCAGCAGCGTGTGCACGACAACGGGCACCACCACCGAGCTAAACCTGGCCGACTTTTTCAGAAAGAACAGGATGACCTACGAGATTGTCTCGTTTGAGTTTGTCGATGAAGTGCTGTCGGCCTATGACACCAGCCGATGCGATGTCTATACCTCCGACGTCTCGGGTGTTTATGCCAATCGGCTGAAGATGAGCAACCCGGACGAGCACATCGCGCTGCCGGACGTTATCTCAAAGGAGCCCCTGTCACTGGCAGTTCGGCAAGGCGATGACCAGTGGTTCAACATCGTCAAGTGGGTGCATTTCGCGCTGGTGAACGCGGAAGAACTCGGCGTATCGCAGGCCAATGTGGAGGAGATGCGCCGGTCAAAGTCACCGGAGATCCGCAGGTTGCTCGGCATTGAGGGAAGCTTTGGTGAGGCCCTAGGACTGGACAGGGACTGGGCCTACCGGGCGATCAAGCAGGTCGGTAATTACGGGGAAATCTACCGCCGCAATCTGGGAGCCGATTCCAAGGTGAAGATCGAACGCGGGTTGAACCGGCTGTGGACAGACGGCGGGCTGATGTACGCACCGCCGATCCGCTGAGCGCTGCGCGCGCATCATGGATAGCTTGTCCAGGTTCAGCCTTGCTATTGTCCTGAACCTGTACGCCTGGCTTAGGTATCCGCACCTGCTGTTCAGGTACTGGCGAACCCTGAAACAGTTTCCCGATGCCGCGTTCCCGCGCTCGTTCAACGAGAAGCTGCTGTGGCGCAAGATTTTTGACCGAGATCCGCGCTTTGGTCCCATGACCGACAAGCTGGCTGCGCGCGATATTGCAAAGGCGCGCGCGCCTGAACTGAAAACGCCGGAAGTTGTTTGGGCCGGTGATGCCCCGGAAGACCTGCCGCCGGACGTTTTGGCCGGGCCATGCGTGATAAAGACCAACCGCGGCAGCGGATGGAACCTGTTCAACTGGTCGGCGAACCAGTTCAGCAAGGCTGATGTGGTTGACTATTTCAGACCCAGGATGCGCTTTGTCTATGGCCGCCGGATCGGTGAATGGACCTACGCAATGGTCAGGCAGAAGTTCTACGCCGAGGAACTGTTTACGGAGTCGAGCGGTCGCGTTCCGGACGACTTCAATATCCACACTTTTGGCGGCCGGGTGCTGACCATAAGCATGATCCATGACCGTTTCGGAAACAGGAACCACATATCGCTCAACCGTGATCTGTCGCGCGCCGATACGGTATGGGAGGAGTATTCGAGCGACTACGAACCGCAGTTTGAAGACATTCACCACAAGATGGCGGACATCGCGGAGCGCCTCGCCGAAGCCATCGACTATGTCCGGGTGGATCTGTTTTGCCATGATGGCCGAATCTATTTCCGGGAATTCACGTTCTTTCCCGGCTCGGGGCTTTCGATCCGCAATGTTGGAGAGATCGAGTTGATGCGCAATGCGTGGTGGGACCTGTCCCGGTCAAGTTATCTGGCGGATGCAGAAACCGGATGGAAACGCACCTACCGGCGATTGCTGGGGCGTGACCTGGCAACCGCCGAAGAGGACCTGAAGCGATACCGCACCAGGTCCTGACGGGTACTGGTGCGTTCATGTCGGCGCCGTTACTCTATCTCCCACACAATGTTCACCTGCATCTTTATTGACTGCTGTCCCTGGGCGATCGGAACGGCGTCGGCGGCTGCGGATTCCAGTGCGGCACGGCGAAATGCGGGTTGTGGCGGGCGATATCCGCCGGCCTCGGATATGGACAGGATCTTGCCCAGGGAAACACCGGCAGCTGCCGCATAAAGTTCAGCGCGGGACCTCGCCTCGGCCACAGCGATCTTGCGTGCCTCATTGCGCAGCGGCGCAGGCTCGGCAATGGAAAAGCTCAGGCCGTTCATCTGGTTGACGCCTGAGGACACAACCGCATCGAGCACGGGCCCGAGTTTGTCCAGGTCGCGAGCGATCACCGTGACCTGGTTGGTGACGGTGTAACCGGTGATGCGCGGCGGTTCCTGTTCGCCAGTGCTGGAGCGCTTTGAGTATTTGTACTTGGGCTGCACGGAAAAACTGGAAGTCTG
>JBPCVV010000202.1:0-11544 GCA_051010195.1 Anderseniella sp.
CGGACCTGGGTCTGAGCCAGATCGAATTCGGCTTTGCGCAGATCGGCTTCCAGCCGGGCGACTGTCGTGTTCACCCCGTCGATTTCGCTGCTGTAGGCGAGCCTTGCCTGTTCCGATGAGGCTTCCGCCCGAGACACTGTGGCTTCGGTCGCCAGCAAAGTGAGACGCCGAATTTCAACGTCCTGCTCGGAGAACGGGGTGCTCGCGTTACCTTGCTTGCGTGCATTTTCGTTGGCCTGGCGAAAGCGTTCATAATCGTCTTTCGCTCGATCGCGATTAGCCTCCGCCTCCTTCACAACGGCAAGCGAAGCTTCCAGCGCCGCCTTCAACTGCGGAACGGCCTGCTTCGCTTCAGCAAGGGCAGCCTTCCTCTGATCAACGACAGCCTGGTAGGGAACCGGGTCGATCTCAAACAGCAGGTCCCCCTGGGACAGTGGGGTATTTGGCTTAACCGGGACGTTGATAACCTCGCCGGTCACGTTCGGGATGATTTCCACGACCGGACTATAGGTCCTGACCGGCCCAGACGGTGCACCCCACTGCATCGGGATGAACAACACCACAAACAGCAGAATCATCCAGAGGACAGGAGAAATCTTCCAGAATGTGTTCAGCTTGATGATGCGGAATTTGATGAGGAGGAACAGGACCGCGCAGTAGCAAAGGGTGAGAAAGACGATCATTTGACAGCTCCCTCTGCCTCACCTGCCGGGTCGGAATTGTTCTCCGTGTACGCCCAGACGAAGGCCAGTGGCATGAGAATGCCTAGCGTGATGCCGCCCCAATAGCCGCACACGGCGACCGCATCCGCTCTGGAGTGTTTCCGGCTGCGCGCAATCTTGCCCGGCCATATCGCCAAAAAGATCCAGATGCCGACAACCGCCAGCAGCAAGATGATCAGGACGATCAAGGCAAAGATTGTCAAACCTTCCATGGGCGTATCTCCTCGTAATAACAGCTGTTCAAAATTGCGTCCGTTATCCCTTCTTCACTCGCCCGCTAAATCGCTTCACGTTTGAACTCAGAACTGAAACGTTTGTATCGCTCCGGCTTCGTCATAAAACACCTCCAAGCGCACATAGCGCGCAAGTCTAGGTGTCCACAAAACCATAGCAAGATAAAAACAGCGTCAGCTCTGCACGCCTTCCACGTACCAGTCCATCTTGTGCAAGTCGCCGTCACCGAGCACGCCTTCAGCCAGCCGCTCCTTGCCTGCATTGTCCTTGATCGGCCCGGTGAACGGATTGACGCTGCCGTCTATGATGCCTTTGCGGGTGGCTTCGGCGGCAGCCTGGACGTCGGCCGGAATGGCTTCATTGTAGGGTGACATTTCCAGCACGCCTTCCTTGAAGCCCCACCATGTGTCGGCAGATTCCCACTTGCCGTCGAGTGCCTGCTGGATGCGCGCTTCATAGTAGCGGCCCCAGCGGTTGACGATGGCCGTCAGGTGCGCCTTGGGCGCGAAGTTGGACATGTCCCAGGCCTGGCCGAAGGCCATCAGGCCGCGCTGTTCGCAGGTCTGCAGAGCCGCCGGCGAATCCGTGTGCTGGGCAATGACATCGGAGCCCTGGTCGATCAGCGCCTTGGCCGCGTCGGCTTCCTTGGCCGGGTCGTACCAGCTTGAAACCCATAGGACCTTGGTCTGGAAATTCGGGTTCACCTTGCGCGCCGCCAAGGTGAACGCGTTGATGCCCATCACCACTTCCGGGATCGGGAACGAGGCGATATAGCCGGCCACGCCGGATTTCGACATGTGCCCGGCAATGGTGCCGCACACTGCCCGGCCTTCATAGAAGCGCGCATTGTAGCTCGACATGTTGGCGGCGCGCTGATAGCCGGTGGCGTGCTCGAACTTCACGTCCTTGAACCGCTTGGCAACCTTAAGCGTCGGGTTCATGTAGCCGAACGAGGTTGTGAAGATAAGCTGGTTGCCGTCTTCGGCAAGGCGCCGGATAACCCGTTCTGAATCAGGTCCTTCGGCCACGTTTTCCACGATGATCGTCGCGACCTTGTCACCGAACTTCTTGATTACGTCCTGCCGGCCCTGCTCGTGGGCATAGGTCCAGCCGTGATCGCCGATGGGGCCGAGGTAGACAAAGGCAACCTTCAATGGGTCTGCGGCAAGTGCCGATGAACCGATGATCGGCAGCGCGCCGGCAGCGGCGGTGGTCTTCAGTATGGTACGTCTGGTAAGTGTCTTCATGGTGTTTCCTCCCGGGGTTGAACCTTTGGACTTATTATGAACTTGGCTTGAAGGGTTTGCCAAGGCAGGCGGGCGCGAGGGACTTTCCGGCCTTTCGCGCAGAGATGATCGCCAGCACGGCGATGGTGGCGAGATAGGGCATGGCAGCCAGGAATTCCGGCGCAACAAGCGAGAACCCGGCGGCCTTTGCGTGCAGTTCCAGTGTCATGACGGCACCGAACAGATAGGCGCCCAGCAACAGCCGCATGGGCCGCCAGCCGGCAAACACCACCAGCGCCAGCGCGATCCAGCCGCGCCCGGCGGTAAGCTGTTCGGCCCACATGGGTGTCAGCACCAGCGAATAGAAGCAGCCGGCAATTCCGGCCATGGCACCGCCGAACAGCACCGCCATGTAGCGTACGCCAATGACCGAATAACCGATGGAATGGGCCGACAGGTCGGATTCGCCGACCGCCCGCAATATCAGCCCGCCGCGGCTCTTGCGCAGGAACCAGCTGACGGCCGCCACCAGTAGCAACGAGACATAGACCAGCGGACTGTAGCCGAAGATCACCCGCAGAACGGGATGTTCCGACAGGGTGGCGGGAAACACCGATCCGAACACGTCGACGGTCTGGCCGACATAGTTTTCACCGGCCAGCGCCGACAGGCCGATGCCGAAAATAGTCAGCGCCAGGCCCGTCGCCACCTGGTTGGCGGTCAGCGTGAGGGTCAAGAACCCGAACAGCCCTGCCGATGCGGCAGCCGCGATCATCGCTGCTACCACGCCGAGCGGCGCGTAGCCCGTGGTCGCCGTGACAGCAAACCCGGTGACGGCCCCGATCAGCATCATGCCTTCGACCCCCAGGTTCAGGACGCCGCTTTTTTCCACCACCAACTCGCCAAGGGCGGCTAGCAGGATCGGCGTCGCGGCACCCACAATGGTCATGAGGATCGGGATAAGGAGTGACTCATTCATGCTGCATCTCCCACTTTAGCCGCCGATGCGAACTTGACCCGGTACTTCACCAGCACATCGGTTGCCAGCAGGAAGAACAACATCATGGCCTGGAACACGCCGGTCGCCGCGGCAGGCAGCCCGATGGAGGACTGCGCCAGCTCACCACCGACATATGTCACTGCCAGGATGATGCCGGCCAGCACGATGCCGATGGGATGAAGCCTGCCCAGGAAGGCGACGATAATCGCGGTAAACCCGTAACCGGTGGGAAACTGCGGCACCATCTGGCCGAACGGCCCGGCCGCTTCCAGGATACCTGCAAAACCTGCCAGTCCGCCGCCGGCCAGAAGTGCGGCCCAGATCGTCCTGTTGGCGTTGAAGCCGCCATAGCGCGCCGCAGCGGGCGCGGCCCCAACCACCCGGATCTGGAACCCGAATACCGAGCGGGACAGGACGAACCACGCCACAATAGCAACCAGGAACGCCAGCGGCACGCCGAGATGCACCACGGTGTTCGGTATGACGGTCGGCAGGATCTGGTCGTCGGTGAACAGCCGCGTCTGGGGAAAATTGAACCCCTGCGGGTCTTTCCACGGGCCTCGCATCAGGTAATACAGCGCCTGTATCGCCACATAGGTGAGCATCAGGCTGGACAGGATTTCGTTGACATTGAGCCTGGTTTTCAGGAACGCCGGAATGCCGGCATAAGCCGCTCCGCCGGCAATGCCGGCAAGACACATCAGCGGCAGGATCCACCATCCCGTCATGCCCCAGGTGGCCAGCGCCACGCCGGTGCCGGCCAGGCCGCCCATGATGTACTGGCCTTCGGCCCCGATATTCCAGACATTGGCGCGGAACCCGATAGCCAGCCCGACCCCAATGAGGATCAGCGGCGCTGCCTTTACGCCCAAGTCCTGCCATTTGTAGGTGTCCAGCAGCGGCGCCAGGAAGATCTTGCTCACCGCCCCGAATCCGTCATGGCCGATCAGCGAGAAGATGACGGCGCCGGCCAGCATTGTCGCGACCACCGCGATGACCGGCGTCAGGTACAGCATGGCCTTGCTGGGCTCTTTGCGTTTTTCCAGTTCAATGAGCATGGACAGCCTCCGTCATTTCCGCCGTTGCAAACGGGTCTCCGTGGACGCCGCCCATCAGCAGGCCGATCTCGTCAATGGAGGCCTCGCCGACTTTCAGGGTTTTCGACAGGCGGCCTTCATTGATCACCGCCAGGCGGTCGCACAGGGCCAGCAGTTCGTCGAGGTCCTGGGAAATCACCAGGATGGCCGAGCCGTTTTCCGCCAGGTCAACCAGGGCCTGGTGAATGGCTGCCGCTGCTCCGGCATCGACCCCCCAGGTCGGCTGCGACACGATCAGGACGTCCGGGTTCTGCAATATCTCTCGGCCCATGATAAATTTCTGCAGGTTACCGCCCGACAGCGAGCCGGCCAGCGAGCCCGGTCCCGTCGTCTTGACGGAGAAGTCATCGATCACCTGGTCCGCAAAGGTTCTGGCTGCGCCGGAATAGACAATGCCGTTGCTGGCCAGTTCCATCCGGTCGCGCGCCGTCAGGATGGTATTGTCGGTGAGGCTGAAATCCACCACCGCGCCGTGGCCATTGCGCTCCTCCGGCACCGCGCAAAGCCCCAGGTTCCTGCGGCCCACCGCATCCATCGCCGCAATTTCATGCTCGTCCAGGCGAATGGCGCCTGCAGGCGACGATGGTTTTTCGCCGCTCAGCGCCAGCAGCAGTTCGTTCTGCCCGTTGCCGGCGACACCGGCAATGCCGAAGATCTCACCGGCGCGCACCGCAAAACAGATATCATCCAGCGCCACGCCGAAATCGCCCTCTCCGGCGATGGTCAGCCCGTCGGCAATAAATCTGTCGTCTCCGAACTCGCGTTTGACGGCTTTGCTGATCTGCTTCAGGTTGCCGCCGATCATCATCTCGGCCATGGATTTGGGCGTTTCCTTGCGCGGGTCGCACTCGCCCACCACCTTGCCGCCGCGCAGGATGGTGGCCGCATCGCAAAGGTCGCGGATCTCGTGCAGCTTGTGGGAAATGTACAGGATCGAGCAGCCGGTCTTTGACAGCCGCCTAAGGGTGTCGAACAATTGCGCCACTTCCTGCGGTGTCAGCACCGAGGTCGGCTCATCCATAATCAGCAATTGCGGTTCGAGCAGCAGGGCCCGCACGATCTCGATGCGCTGGCGCTCGCCAACGCTGAGCGTGCTGACCACCCGGTGCGGATCAAGCTTCAGGTCGTAGGTATGCAGCACCTCGCGGATTTTCTCTTCCAGGCTGGACTGGGAAATCGAGCCGTCCATGCCCAGCGCGATGTTTTCCAGCACCGTCATGGCCTCGAACAGCGAGAAATGCTGAAACACCATGCCGACGCCCATCTTGCGGGCGGCTTTCGGGTTGGCGACCATGACCGGCTCGCCGTCCCAGATGATCTCGCCGGCATCCGGCTGCATGATGCCGTAGATCATTTTCACCAGTGTCGACTTGCCGGCGCCGTTTTCACCCAACAAGGCGTGGATTTCCCCCGGCTCCACCTTGAAGCTAACGGCATCGTTGGCCAGGACGCCGGGAAACGCCTTGGTGATACCCTTCAGTTCGATACGATGCTTGATGTCGTCGCTCATGTATCCCCTCCCACAATTTTCAGTTGCGCCGATGCTTGCACAGCCTCACCTGCTTTTGCAGCACTCAATTGCTCAACCACTTCCGCCGCCACCAGCGCCGCAATAACCTCCGGCCGCTTGTCACGTACCTGCGTGCCGCCGATCGGGCACACCAGCCGGTCGATATCGGTTGTTTTGCCCTTATCGCGCCTGATCCAGTTGCGGAACGAGGCCAGCTTGGTCTTCGAACCGATCATGCCGACATAGGCCGCATCGCTGCGCGCCAGCGCTTCCTTAGCGATCAGGAAGTCCAGCGAATGTTCATGGGTCAGGATCACATAGGCGCTACCGGGTACCGCGTCGCGCACAACGCTTTCAGGCAGCGCGACGAGACGGGTCTCGACCCCCGGCGGTGCAGTCTGCAGCTCCTCGTTCCTCGTATCGATGAGGACAGGGCGCACCGGCAACAGGCTCAGTGCTTCGCACAACGCATTGCCCACATGACCGGCGCCGAACACGTAGACATGCGGCAGGCCGGCGAGTTCGTCATCCAGCTCCGCCGCGATCCGGTCGATGTCGCTGTCGCCAAGCAATTGCAGCGACAGCGCAACGGAGCCGCCGCAACACTGGCCGATCTCGGGTCCCAACGGGACTTTCAGAGTCAACCGTTTGCTGCCGCCTGAACCAATCAGGTCGCGCGCTTTGTCTATCGCCAGCTTCTCCAGCTGACCGCCGCCGATGGTGCGGAAGCGCCGCTTAGGCGACACCAGCATCCAGGTACCCGCATCGCGCGGCACAGACCCGGCGGCCGCCTCCACATTGACCAGCACGTACGGCCCGCCACCGTGGGCAAACAACCAGATATCATGACGATAGCGATACATGGCCTAAGCTCCTCCAGCTTCGCTGACCAGGCGCTCAAACGCCATGAGCACCCGTTCCGGCGTCGCCGGGCAATCCAGCTTCGGACAGATTTGGTAGTCCGCGGCCGATGCCACGGCCATGGACAGTGCTTCCAAAACCGAAATTGCCAGCATGAACGGCGGCTCGCCGACGGCCTTTGACCGCCGGATTGTCATTTCGCGGTTTTCCGACCAGTCGGCCAGCGCCACATTGAATTGCCTCGGCCGGTCCGACGCCAGCGGGATCTTGTAGGTCGACGGCGCGTGGGTGCGCAGGCGGCCTTCGTCATCCCACCACAGTTCTTCCGTTGTCAGCCAGCCCATGCCCTGCACGAACCCGCCCTCGATCTGGCCGATATCCAGTGCCGGATTGAGCGAGCGGCCGGCATCATGCAGAATATCGACCCGGTCGACCTGGTATTCGCCGGTCAGGGTATCGATGCTGACCTCCGACACCGCCGCGCCATAGGCGAAATAGTAGAACGGCCGGCCCTTGCCTGCCTCGCGATCCCAGTGAATGTCCGGTGTCTTGTAAAAGCCAGCCGCCGACAACTGGATCCGCGCCATGTAGGCGGACCGGATGAAGTCGGGAAACGCAACGCGCTGGTTGCCGACCCGCACCATGTTCGGCTCGAACACAACCTGGTCCGGCGTCACGCCATGAGCCTCACAGGCAAATTCCACCAGCCGGGTTTTGATCTGCTGGGCCGCATTGGCCGCGGCCATGCCGTTGAGGTCCGATCCCGAAGACGCCGCCGTAGCCGATGTATTGGGCACCTTGCCGGTATGGGTGGCAGTGATCTTTACGTGTGTAAGATCGATCTGGAATTCGTCCGCCAGCACCTGGGCCACCTTGGTGTTCAGACCCTGGCCCATTTCGGTGCCACCATGGTTCAGGTGAACCGAGCCATCCGTGTAGACATGCACCAGCGCGCCGGCCTGGTTGTACCAGGTGGCGGTGAACGAGATGCCGAACTTGACCGGCGTCAGGGCGATGCCCTTGCGGATAACGCCGTTCTTCGCATTGAAGTCCAGGATGGCCTGGCGCCGCGCCGCGTAGTCGCTGGAGCCCTCCAGTTCTTCCACTAGGCGGGCAATGATGTTGTCGTCCACCTGCTGGTGATACGGCGTTACATTGCGGTCATCGCCGCCGTAGAAATTGGCTTTGCGGATGTCGAGCGGGTCCTTGCCGAGGGCATAGGCGATTTCCTCGATAATGCGTTCACCACCCACCATACCCTGCGGGCCACCGAAACCGCGAAACGCGGTGTTGGATACCGTGTTGGTTTTCAGCGGCTGCGACGTGAGCAGCACATTGTCGAAATAATAGCAGTTGTCGGCATGGAACAGTGAACGGTCCGTCACCGGACCCGACAGGTCGGCGGAGTTGCCGCAGCGGGCGGCAAAGTTGGCGCTCACGCCTGAGATCAGGCCTTCATCATCGAAGCCAACATCATACTCCACCAAGAAGTCGTGCCGCTTTCCGGTGGCGACCATGTCATCGTCCCTGTCCGGCCTGATCTTCACGGCCCGGCCATGTTTCTTTGCGGCCATGGCGGCCACTGCTGCAAACAGGTTGGACTGGGTTTCCTTGCCGCCGAACGCGCCGCCCATGCGACGAACATTTACTGTCACGGCATTGGACGGAACACCCAGCACGTGGGCCACCATGTGCTGCACTTCGCTCGGGTGCTGGGTGGAGGAAAACACCGTAACCTCGTCATCCTCGCCCGGTATCGCCATGGCGATATGGCCTTCCAGGTAGAAATGGTCCTGGCCGCCGACCCGCATTTCGCCCTTAATGCGCTTGGGCGCGGCGGCAAGCGCCTTTTCGGCATCACCGCGCTGCAACGTAAGTGGTTCTGTCACCAGCGGGTAGTCGGCCGCGCGGGCATCGGCCACATCGGTGAAATGTGGCTTGGATGTGTAGTCGACCTTTGCCAGACTGGCTGCACTGCGCGCTGCCGCCCTGGTTTCAGCCACAACCGCAAAAATCGGCTGGCCGTGGAAGTCCACCGTCTGAGCAAAAACTGGATCGTCATGCTTGCCGGTCGGGCTGACATCATTGTCGCCGGGAATATCGTCTGCCGTCAGCACCCCGACCACGCCGGGTGCTGCCTGTACTTCGGACAGATCCATGGCACGGATGTCGCCATGGGCAACAGTGGACAGGCCGAGATAGGCATGCAACAGGCCCTCGGGCGCGGCCATGTCATCGATATAGTCCGCCTGGCCCGTGACATGCTTGTGCGCGGAATCATGGCGCTGCTCCATGTGCACGCCGCCGCTGATTTTTGCGTGCTGTGTCATGCCACCGCCTCGCGCCTGAGCACGGTGTCGTCGGCGCCTTGCGTGGTTTCCAGCAGCAACCGGGTCAAAAGCTTGCGCGCCACCAGCGCCCGGTACTCAGCCGACGCCCGCCAATCACCAATCGGGGAAAAATCATCTGCAAAACCCGCCTGCGCTTCGGCGACCGTCTGCGCCGACCAGGTTTTGCCGGTAAGCAGGCCCTCGACCGTAGTTGCCCGCTTCGGCGTTGCCGCCATGCCGCCATAGGCGATCACCGCGTCGGCGACCTTGCCGTCGGCAATCCGCAACTTGAACGCGGCGGCGACCGACGAGATATCTTCATCGCGCCGTTTCGACACCTTGTAGGCGGCAAACAGGTTATCCTCGCCGGGGAACGGCATATGCAGCGCCTCGACGAAATCGCCTGCCTGCCGGTCCTGCTTGCCGTAATCGATGAAGAAATCCTCAACCGCAACCGTGCGCCGCTCTTTGCCCTTGCGCAGCGTGACGCTGGCGCCCAGCGCGATCAGCACCGGCGGCGTATCGCCGATTGGCGAACCGTTGGCGACATTGCCGCCGACAGTACCCATATTGCGCACCTGTTCGCCGCCGATACGGTTCCAGTAGCCGGCGATCTGCGGGAAATGCTTCGCGACCATATCCTGGAATTCCGTGTAGGTGACGCTGGCGCCGATGGTGAGGCCGGTATCGGTTTCCTCAATACGATGCAGGTCGTCGAGATTAGAAATGAAGACCGCCGGCGCGATGCGGCGCATGTCCTTGTTGACCCACAAGCCCACATCGGTGGCGCCGGCGACAATGACGGAGTCAGGATTTTGCGCGCGGATGTCGGCCAGGTCATCCACGGAAGCTGGCACGAAAAACTGGTCGTCCCCCTGCCCCATCTCGACACGCGCACCGTCCGCGAGATCCTTGAGGATGGCCGCGACCCTGGCGCGCTCGCTGACCAGCACATCCTTGGCCTGACCGCCGGCAGACGCCGCGGCAAGGGCGGCCCGGATGATCGCTTCATAGCCTGTACACCGGCACAAATTGCCCTGCAGCGCGGTTTCGATATCAGCGTTTGAGGGCCTGGCGTTTGCCATCCACAGCGCATAAAGCGACATGACGATGCCCGGTGTGCAGAATCCGCACTGGCTGCCATGCATGTCCACCATTGCCTGCTGCACCGGATGCAATCCGCCGTCCACTCCTCGCATATGCTCGATGGTCACCACGTGACAGGCATCGAGAGACCCGACAAAGCGGATGCAGGCATTGACGGTTTCGTATTTCAGCGCGCCGTCCGCAAGCCTGCCGACCAGCACCGTGCAAGCGCCGCAATCGCCTTCCGCGCAGCCTTCCTTGCTGCCGCACAGGCGCTGCTCCAGGCGCAGGAAGTCGAGCAGCGTGTCTGATGCCGCGACAGTGTCGAGATCGACAGGTCTGTCGTTGAGCAGGAAACGGATGCTGTGCCGGACTTTGGCCATGTCGTGTCAGCTTCCCCTGTAGGTGGAATAGCCGAACGGCGACACCAGCAATGGCACATGATAGTGGGCGGCAGGATCAGTAATGCCGAAGCGGACCGGCACCTGGTCGAGGAACGGCACGCTGTCGTCCCGGCCCAGGTAATCGCCCACATGAAACACCAGCTCGAACGTGCCCGCCGCCATGTCATCACCGGCGAGCAGCGGCTCGTCGCAGCGCCCGTCATCATTGGTCGCAACCGACTTGACCAGCTCGCGGGCGGTGCCGTCGAGATGATAGAAATCGATCTTCAGCCCGGCAGCGGGCTTGCCTGCTGCGGTGTCCAGCACATGGGTCGTGATGCGCCCGGCGCTTGTGGCGGCATTCATCAAGTTTCCTCCTGTCCCCTTATCTAATGGGGCTTGACCATCAACTATCAGGCCATCGCCAGCAGAACGATAGGGGGTGTTCAGTATATCTCTTTCAAGAAAAAGTTGAAAATACGGCCCATTTCTTTTCTATACAACTGTAATCGCATGTGAAGTCAAAGCGACCCCGGAGCGTGAGAAAATGGCCTATGACCGCGATCTTCTTGGCTATGGAGCCATCCCGCCGGCTGTAAACTGGCCGGGCGACGCGGCTATCGCGGTGCAAATCGTGGTCAATTACGAGGAAGGCGGGGAAAACTCACTTGCCCACGGCGATGCGGCATCGGAAGCCTTCCTGTCGGAAATCGTCGGCGGCGCGCCTTGGCAGGGCATGCGCCACTGGAACATGGAATCCATCTATGAATACGGCGCGCGGGCCGGGTTCTGGCGGCTGCACCGGCTGTTCACCGGCCATGACGTACCGGTCACGGTCTATGGCGTGGCCACCGCCCTGGCCCGGTCTCCCGAACAGGTATCGGCCATGCAAGAAGCCAACTGGGAAATCGCCAGCCACGGGCTGAAATGGATCGACTACAAGGATTTCTCACGCGAAGACGAGAAGGCGCACCTGGATCAGACAATTGCGCTCCACACCGCCGTCACCGGCGAGCGCCCGCGCGGCTGGTATACCGGGCGCTGCTCCATGAACACGGTTGACCTGGTGAGCGAAGAAGGCGGTTTCGACTATGT
>JBPCVV010000203.1:0-2514 GCA_051010195.1 Anderseniella sp.
CGGGACTTCGTCGCCCATGTCGCAAACCCGAACTACCCGAACATCCCACCTTCATCCGCATCGAGCACGATGGATGCCACGGTGACATGGCGCGGGCGGGTGAGGGCATACAATCCCGCTTCCACCACATCCCGGGACGTGACCATTGCCGTGTCTTCACGCTCGGTGTTCCAGTCTTCGTCATTGAGGGCTGAGATGGTTTCCAGGTTCGGCGGGTACAGCGCATGCACCCGGACCGGCTTGCCGTTAAGTTCTTCGCGCAACCCGTCCGACATACCGGCCTGGGCCTGTTTTCCCATTTTGAACGGGATGGCTGCTGACTGCAGGGGGCCATTGGCGATGCCGGCGGTCGACACGATATTGACAATGTCACCGGCGCCGCTGGCAACAAGGCAAGGCAGCAATTGCCGGGTCAGCAGGAATGTGCCCGTCGCCGCAGCGTTGATGGTGCCGACCACGGAATAGGCATCATACTGGTCCATCGCTCCTTCCAGCCACTGCGCGCCATTGTTGATCAGAACGTCGAGCTTGGGGTGTGCCTTGGCAATGGCCTCACTGAACTCGATGACTGAGCCGCTGTCCGACAAGTCCAGCAGGTGGGTCTCCGGCTTGCTGCCGCAGCGCAGCCGGATGGCTTCTGCCGTGCCTTCGAGCATCTCGGTCAACCGGCCCGTCATGATGACGTGGGCACCCGCGTCCGCCAGCACCGTTGCAAAGGCAGCGCCCAATCCGCGTGCAGCGCCGGTGATCAGGACCGTTTTGCCTTTCAGCGGGCTTGCATCCATTCACACGGTTCCTTCCGTGACGATGATCAGGGGCCGTTCAGCTTCGTCAAATGCTTTCAGGGCAGCCAAGCCGGCAGCACCGGATGGCGTGGTCGCGATACCCTGGCTGGTCAGCCTGTTGGCCGCGTCCTGGGCTTCAGCATCGGTGACGGTCATGAAGTGAACCCCGGTGCGTTCGAAAATGCCGAACGCGATCAGGGATGGTTCCTTGCAGTCGAGCCTGCCCATATTGGAGATCCCGCCCTTAACCTGCACCGGATAACCGGCCGCGTGGCTCTCCGTCAGGCAGGGGGCTTCATTGGGTTCAACGATAATGATCTCCGGCTGCACGGCCCAGTTTTCCCGGATCATGTGGGTGACCGCCCCGGCGATGCCGCCGACACCCGCCTGCAGAAACACGTGCGTCGGCCAGTCGCTGCTTTGTTCAAAGGCCTCGCGCAATTCTTCGGCGATCACAGTATAGCCTTCCATGATCATCAGCGGCCGTTTGCTGTAACCGGGCCAGCACCCGTCCGCCAGCAATATAGCGCCGGTCTCTTCAGCGTCCGCCTTGGCGGCGTCCAGGCTTTGCGCGTAGTCATCACCTGCACGGACTACTTGCGCATTCTGGGTTTCTTTCAGGCGGGTCTCAAATCCTGCCGGCACTTTTCGGGCCAGGAAGATTCGTGCCGTCGCACCGAAGATGCGCGCACCGGCGGCAACCGCCAGGCCATGATTGCCGGCAGTCGCACACACGAATGTCATACCGGCGGCAAATTCCCTGACCGCTTCGGAGGTATACTCTTCAGGCCTCAGTGGATCATTGCCCGCCGCCTGCCAGGCGTCGCCGATCATGCGGACAACGGCATAGACCCCGCCAAGCGCCTTGAAGGCTCCCAGGTTCATCCGCTGGGTCTCGTCCTTGACCAGCATGGTGCGGCCGGTAGGGCCGGTTTTTGTGACTAGCGGCGTGGCGGCATATGCCGGGCAGGCCGCCAGCAGGGCGAGTGGTGAAGCGGGATCCGGCGCAAACACCGGGACGTCTTCAAGTTTTGCGATTTGTTTTGTCATGCCTCGCAACTTATGGCGAGTTGGCAGCCACTACCAGTGCCTACTGAGACTAGTTGACGACCTTAATCGACACTTTTGTCACGCCGGCCCGGATCAGGCCAATTTTTTGTGCCGCGCCTTTTGACACGTCGATAATGCGGGACTTGATAAACGGTCCCCGGTCATTGATGCGTACGACAACCGATTTGCCGTTGCGCAGGTTTTTAACCCGCACCCTGGTGCCGAACGGCAAGGTGCGGTGCGCCGCGGTCAGGCCATTTGGGTTGAAACGCTCGCCACTGGCGGTTTTGGTGCCCATCTTGTACCAGGACGCCTTGCCGGTCTGGGCGGCATTGGCGGGTGATGCGGCAATCAACAAGGCCGCACAGGCGCTCAGCACGCCTGCTGCAAACAGATACTGTCTCATGTAAAACCCCTGAATTCTAATTCGGCGCACTTTTAACGCCTAGATTGCGGCTAATTCTTGTCGTGTTTGAGGAGTTTTGCTGTTAGCCCTGAGACTGGTTGAGGACATTAAGAGGCACACTTGCGATGACAACCAAAGGCACGGTTCTGGTTACCGGCGGCAGCCGCGGTATTGGCGCGGCTTGCGTGAGACTGCTGGCACGTGATGGATATGACGTGGCAATCAACTATGCGCGGTCCGCCGACGCAGCGGACAAGCTGGCCGCCGAGGTGA
>JBPCVV010000204.1:0-15174 GCA_051010195.1 Anderseniella sp.
TGACGGCAGCGTTGGTTGAGGGGCCAACGCTGCCGTTGCCATTTTAGCTGTCAAAACGCCGCGCTAGTCGAGGAAAACGGCTTCGAGCGGTTTCGCTTCATCTGGCTTCAGGGCGCTTGAGTACCGATACAAGGTCGAGCAGTAGGGGCAGACAATCTCGCTGTCGTCACCCATATCCAAAAATACGTGCGGATGATCGAACGGTGCTTTGGCGCCGGTGCACTGGAATTCGCGGGTGCCGATCTCTATGACGGAAACGCCCATATCGTTGTGAAACTTCGGTGTGCCTGTGCTCGCCATCTATCTGCCTGCCTCAAGGTTAGCGCGGTTCACGGAATTTCTTGTGTTGATGGAACTGCGTTTGGTTATAGCTGTTAGTGCGGCGATAGCATAAATTGGGGTGTGCGGCCAAGCCCGTAACGCCAACCGGAGCCAGAAGCCTTTGCCCAGTTTCCTGTCAGATAACGTCAACATCGCCTACGAGGTGCATGGAAACGGCGAACCGATTTTGCTGATCCACGGGTTTGCCTCGAATATCCGGATCAACTGGCAGTCCACCGGCTGGATCGATCTTCTGGCCAAAGCCGGCCGCCAGGTCATTGCGATTGACAATCGCGGACATGGCAACAGCGATAAACCGCACGACCCGGTCCGCTACACGTCTCCTGAAATGGCGAGGGATTCCAGCAGGTTGATTGAGCATCTCGGCCACGAAAAGGTGGATGTGATGGGATATTCCATGGGAGCCCGGCTCTCTGCGATGCTGGGCATTCATCACGCTGACCAGGTGCGCTCCCTGGTGCTGGGCGGCCTGGCAGGAAACATGATCAGCGGTGTGATAGGTGCGGAGGAAATTGTTGCCGCCCTGCAGGCCTCGTCGCTGGCCGAAGCGCGCGGTGTCCAGGGCAAGGCTTTCAGGGCATTTGCCGAGCAGACGGGCTCAGATCTGGAGGCATTGGCCGCTTGTATGGCGTCGCAAAGAACCCTGATCAGCGAGGATGAACTGGCCCAAATCAAGGTCCCGTCCCTGGTTGTGGCAGGTGACGAGGACGAACTTGCCGGGTCCGTCAGCTCACTGGTAGAGGCCATCCCGTTTGCCGAGGGTATTGTACTGCCCGGCAAGGACCATATGAAGGCTGTCGGTGACAAGACCTATAAGCTTTCGGTGCTGGATTTTCTGGACAGGCGGCCATGACATCAGATCAGCTTGTAGAGTTCACCGGCTCCGAGGGCAACCGGCTGGTAGCGGACTTGTATGGCGCGGACAACCCGCGCGGACTGGTGCTTCTGGCGCACGGCGGCGGACAGACCAGGCACTCCTGGGGCGGAACTGCGCGGGCACTGGCGGCGCAGGGCATTACCGCCGTTACCATGGACCAGCGCGGGCATGGAGACAGCGACTGGGTCGAAAGCTCGGCCTATGACTTTCATGCCTTTGCCGAAGACATGGCCCGGGCGGCGGGCCAGATCAGGGAGCGGACCGGTTTCAAACCGGCCATTGTCGGGGCGTCGCTGGGTGGACTGGCTGGGTTGTTTGCAGCCGGCAGTGAGGCTTGCAGCGATGCGCTGGCTGCACTGGTGTTGGTGGATATTACGCCAAAGATGAAAGTCGATGGGGTCCGCCGTATCATAGGGTTCATGTCGGAACATTCCCAGCAGGGCTTTGCCAGCGTTGAAGAGGCCGCGGACGCCATTTCCGCCTATCTTCCGCACCGGCCCCGGCCTTCTGACCTGTCCGGCCTGTCCAAAAATTTGCGGCAGGGCGATGATGGCCGGTTGCGTTGGCACTGGGACCCGAAATTCATTTCATCACGTGCCGATGCCGACAATCATGCCAGGGAAGTCGAGGCACAGGGGTTTCAGGCCGCCAGGCATTTGAAAATACCGGTTTTGCTGGTGCGCGGACGCGAGAGTGAACTGGTGGGTGAAAGTGAAGTTGATGCCTTCATCGAAGCTGTTCCGCATGCGAAGTTTGCAGATATTGCCGGTGCTCGCCACATGGTTGCCGGTGACCGCAACGACGTGTTCACCGATGCCTTGCTGCACTTTTTCATTGGCCTGACTTGGCGTTGACAAGTTTACATACTACATAATGCAGTCAACACCAGATCGGCCATAATGCCTGCACACGGTGAGACCCGGAGGCTGTACACAATGCCAACATTGAAGACCAAATCCGCGAAACTGACGTCAGTCGATCCTGTCTGGACCCGGATCCGGGAAGAGGCAGAAGCTGCGACGCGGGCCGACACGAGCCTTGGCGGCTTCCTGTTCACCTCGGTTCTGAACCCGTCAAGTTTCGAAGAAGCACTGTGTCACCGTCTGGCCCAGCGGCTCGGCAATGCAGATATCGGTGCTGAGCTGATTGTTCAGGGTTTCGAGGACGCGCTCGATGCGGACCCTGATATCGGTGCTGCAGCGCGGGCCGACCTGCTGGCCGTTTTCGACCGTGACCCGGCATGTGACCGCTATATCGAACCGTTACTGTACTTCAAGGGCTTCCAGGCGCTGCAGACCTACCGGATGGCACACAGGCTGTTCAAGATGGGCCGCAGGGACTTTGCCTATTACCTGCAGAGCCGCTCTTCGATGATTTTCGGCACCGATCTGCACCCGACATCCCAGATCGGCCGCGGCATCATGATCGACCATGCGCATTCCATCGTCATCGGTGCAACCGCAGTGGTTGAAGACAATGTCTCGCTGCTCCACTCGGTCACCCTCGGCGGCACCGGCAAGGCAGACGGTGACCGGCATCCCAAAGTACGCCATGGCTGCCTGATCGGTGCAGGCGCATCGATCCTCGGGAACATCGAGATTGGTCACTGCTCGCGCGTTGCAGCAGGTTCAGTTGTGTTGCATGACGTACCGCCGAACCGCACCGTTGCCGGTGTGCCGGCCAAGGTGGTCGGCTATGCAGGCTGTGAAGAGCCGTCACTGCGCATGGATCACAGCCTCACTGTTTCCGAGACAGAAAAGCCGGCTTAAAACCGTCCGCCTGCAATGTTTGGGGTTGTTCCGAAGGTGTGAACGCGGTTAAACCGTGACATGGCACTCAGGCGCTGCAGTTTTGCATGCTGAGCATCCTGCAGTGCGCTCTAGGTATATGCTTCAAGAGGCCAACATGACACCTGACGAAATTTCAAAGCTGACGCGGTTCCTGCAAAAAACCTTCGGTCAGCCTTCAGTTCATGTGCGAAAACGTCCGCAAAAGGATGATTCTGGCGAAGTCTATATCGGCGATGAGTTCATTGGCGTGATCTATCGCGACGATGAAGACCCAGATGACCTGTCGTACAATTTCCAGATGGCCATTCTCGAGTTCGACCTGGAATAGGTCTGCTTGGTCTAGCCCGGCTGAATTGTCCTGAACATGTTTGCCAGCGCAAGACGGACATTGCTCTCAATCTGCGCCCAGTTTTCAAGATGGTCGCGGGAAAACCTAATCCTGAGTTTCATGTCGTTGTCCAGGGACAGGGTGCGTTCGCACAGGATCGGGCCGAGGACCGACGGTTCGCGGTCGCAGCGGTGGACGATATGGCGACCTTCCACCGTTGCCACATAGAGGGTCAGGTCTGCATAAGGTGACGTTTCCTTGAACTTGTAGCGCAACAGGTTGCCGTCGACCTGTTCCGGTTCGCCGTCAAAATAAACCGGATAGATATCGCCATAGCGTTCCACCGGGGTTAGTTCATCCTTGCTGGAGGTTTCAAATGTCAGGATTATCCAGTTATTGAACTCCCGCGACGTGGCTGGCAGGCGCGGCACACTGCCCGGCTGATAGGGCCAGGGCAGCAGCAGGTCCAGTTTCACGATGTTTCCAAGTGTACGCCGATTGACCCGGGTCACCAGCCGCGTCGGTGCGACCAGTTCGGCTGAGTCGAAACGATAGCGGGCCAGAACAGGCGGTGCATCGGGGTTGGCGACCTGCTGCGGGGTTGCGAACAGGAGATCGCGATCTGCTAGAAACAGCCATGCAATTATGAAACTGCCGGCCACCGCAACCAGTCCAACGAACGTGGCCATCAGCTTGCCGATGGACCTTTCCTGCGGGCCGTGGCTGGTCATGCTGCTTCTGTACCGCTTCATAGGGGCCTTCCGGTGCTGACTTGGTTGTTTCTGCAGGACAAGCCGTACCTTGCTCCAAGATTGGTATGCCTGTTGCAAGCCTCCTGCGCAAGCACGATCAGACTGCCTGTGATTATTGGCGTTTTCGATGAAAATACCGGTTTTTGGGCTTTCTCGTGCGGATTAAACGTACTTGGGGATGTCCCACGATGACATATGATACATTTCTGGTAGTGATGGCTTTCGGGCTTACGGGAGCAGGATTGGTGCAGTCGGGTTGGTTGTGCTTGGGCCAGACCAGGCCGTCGTTTGCAAACCTGCTTGAGGGCGGGACCGCCCTGTCGATGCCGTTCCGTGTCATTGCCGTCATGCTGGCCGCACCTCTGATACTGGCGGGCAGTGCCGTACGCATGATGGATCATGGCTGGCGCTATCTGGCCGGCACGCTGGCAGGGTTTATCCTGTCGGGTGTGTGGTGCTTCATGAACGGGATCGTGCTAATCGTCTGTCTTGGGTTTTTGATGACGACGTAATCAGGCAAGAGGCACATGCGCACGTTCCATGAGTGTTTATGAGTTTGAAGGCCATCGGCCGCACCTTCCACAGTCTGATCCCTATTATGTCGCCCCGACCGCTACGCTCATTGGCAAGGTGCGCCTGCAACGGCTTTCAAGTATCTGGTTTGGCGCTGTCCTGCGTGGCGACAATGAGCTGATCGAGGTTGGTGAGGAAACCAACATCCAGGACAATTGCGTTCTGCACACCGATCCGGGATTTCCGCTTGTTCTGCGACGCGGGATCACCGTTGGTCATCTTGCCATGCTGCATGGCTGCACGGTGCACGAAAATTCGCTGATCGGCATGGGGGCAACGGTCATGAACGGCGCCGTCATTGGCCGCAATTGCATTGTCGGTGCTCACGCCCTGATCGGTGAAGGCAAGACGATCGAGGACAATTCCCTGGTGCTGGGTGCTCCCGGGCGTGTCGTGAAGTCACTGGAAGCCAAGGCCGAAGCTGCCCTCAAGGCGAGCGCACAAACCTATGTGGACAAGGTCCATCGCTATGCGCGCGACAACGGGCTGAAGCTGGTGGAAGGCTGAAACCCGCCGATTGCCGACGTTTCCGAGTTCCAAAAAAAGCGGGACCAGCATCAGGTGGGAATGATGCTGGCCCCTGGGACCCGGTTGGTGGGGGATGGGGAGGGGATGCCGACCGGGCCGTTCCGAATGTTCTTTCGTTTAGGTCATTTGCGCTGGCGGACTGACCTTGGATTGTTTGCCTTTTGCCAAGTGTTGGATCAGTTTGCTCCGGCGACCGTGTCCTTATCCCTGGCGTATCGCGTACTCATGGACACCCAGATGCGTGGATTGGTCTGGGATTGCCGCTTAAGAAACTCGTATCCGGTTTCTGACCAGCGCAGGACCGGGCGGCGGCGATTGTCGAGAACAAAGTCGCCGCCATCGGTGCGGACCATCAAAACCGCATGACCGTCACCGTTTTCATCGAACACGACCGTGATGAGCAGTGCTTCGGGGGCAAAGCCGAGGCCCTCCAGATAACGCTTCTTCATGAGGACGTAATCTTCGCAGTCACCGGCGATTGAGGGGTAGTCCCAGCGCTCGATGGTGCCATAGAGGTCCATGTCGGTTACCGCGGCGATCTTGTCATTGACGAAGTCGTTGACTTCCACAAGCTGCGCCCAGGTCCTGTTGTTCAACTCGGCCTGTGTCTTGCCGCTGCCGACATTACGGCATTCCGCCTTGTAGCGGGCGCAGAACTGGACATAGCCGATCGGCGGCAAGGTGACGCCGAATTCCGGTGCATGAATGTTTGCAGATACGGTGAGATTGCCAGTCTTCTGCTGGTTGTAGGCATGTGCAGGAAGTGCTGTGGTCATTACCGCCAGGCACATGGCTATCCCCTTAACAATATTCATTTTCAAACGCCCCATCCTTTTTGTTGTTGGACAGAAGCTATCGGAGGGGACTTGAGATTCAGCTAAGCAGATGTGCCGGATTTGAATCGTTCGGCCTGAAATTCGTTAATCATGAAGCAGTTGCTAACGGCCATGTGGAATGGCAAATGGCCCAGTATTCTCTTATTCCGGCAGGCGGCATAAAACACCCGCCGAAGCAACACGCTTCGCCGGGTGTTTGAAAAAACAGGAAATGATCAGATCAGTTTCAAATTACCGGAGCAACTTTATGGGGTCATGCGAACCCATGTCGCTCTAGTGTTTACAGCATCGCGTGTTCGGCCAGTTTCGCCGGTTCCAGTTCGTGCGTGAACTCGATGGCGATGCCATCCGATGTAAAGCGAACCACCCGGCCGCGCATTCTGCCCAGCGACAGGTAGGTTCCGATGCTAGGCAGCACCTCGGTCTTTATGGACGCGCCGGAAACAGAGATATCGATAACTTCGCACGGATACTCACGGCCGTCTTTCAGCGTGATCTGCGAGGTCTTGTCCTTTGGAACATAACGGTCGTCGCGGCGCCCTTCGGGGTCTGAAGTCTCGAACCACTCAAGACGGCGTTGCATACGTTCGCGGCGCCTGCCGGCGAGATTAAAGGCCACGTGGAAACCGTCATCCACGGTTTTCTCCATGGTGCCGTCCACCCGGCCGATGTCGTCGAGGTAAGCGATTACCGGCGTGCCAGGCTCGACACTGTGATCGCTCAGCAAGGTGACGCCATCTGCATTGATGCTGGCCATCTGACACGGATACTCGCTCATATCAGGCAGCATGAAACGGCCGAAGATGATTTTTTTGCTACTGTCAGATGAAGTCGCTGACTTGGTTGAGTCGGCTTCTACTGAAAATGCACTCACTTGGACCGTCCTCTGCAATGTACCGTTAAGCGGTATGCCGAGAGCACTACCAGCAGCCTCCCGTTTCGGGCCTTACATTAAGCGATTTCGTGTAAATACGGCCTTAACAGAACAACCAAATACGCACCTGCCGTCGCGGCGGTCCAAAGTGCTCATGCAAAGGCTTCAAGATCTTGAGGAATTATTGGCGCGCTGTTAGGCTTTTCCGCCGTCTATGACACGCAGAAAACTGGTATTGATCCGCCGGACCTCGTCGCTGCTGGACGCCGGTGTGGAGACCGGTTCGCCGGGAAGCAGATCGTTCCACAAGATGCGTATTTTCCGCACCTGGAATTTGACGAGAGGGTCGGGGTCTACCCCGCGAGCATCACGGAACGGCGCGATTGTGGTCAGGGCGTGAATATCCCTGCCATTGGCGGAAATGACTGGCACGGCAATTAACTCAAAGCCGACTTCGCGGCCACTGAAGGAATAAGCGAGAAACCGGCCGACACAAGGCTGTTTCATTCCCACGACAGTATCCAGACCGCGTACGATGGTTTCACCGTCAAAGTTTGACCAGTCGTCAAACGCGGTTGTGCCGGTCAGCTGCCGGCCCATCGTGTCACATACGGCAGATCCCGCCAGCCGGTATACGTAAGACATCTTATGCAGGTCGCGCGCCAGTATGCACGTCCAGGGTATGATACCATCCAGGTCGCGCATGGTGATGTCGGTTCTTAGCGGAGCGGCTTCCTCGCCCCTGATGCGTTCCCAGGCGCGCAGCAACTTGCGGCTGGTGGGATGCATAACTATGTCGTCAGTGGCATTGTTGAATATTTGGTTCGTGCCTGACATAAGAGTCACCTGCCTGACTGGTATCTCGTCGTTGTTTCAAAGCTGAACGCTGCTAACCCGTCTTTGCAGGCACCGTGCCAGACAGAGGAAAACAGACAGGCAAATCCATGAAAGACGAGAAATCCCCCGAAAATTGGCGATTTGACGAGAAGAGCTGGCCGCCTGAAGACCCCGAAGCAGTGAATGTTCGCCGGACGCCGCCTCCTGCCATCAATGCGCCTGGTGTCGTTCTGTTGCTGGCCGGCACACTACTGGTCATTCATGCCGGTCTTCAGCTTGTCGGCAGCGACACCTATAACCGTGTCCTGCTGACACTGGCATTTCTGCCGGTTCGTTTTCAGACATTGACGGAATTGGGCGGGCAATTGCTGCCCGGTGGCGAAATTGCGCGGGTAACGTCCTTTTTCACTTATGCACTGCTGCACGGAAGCTGGATGCACCTTGTGATGAACATGGTCTGGATGCTGGCTTTCGGGTCAGTCGCGGCGAGGCGGTTGGGGACGGCCAGATTCATTGGCCTGTCCATGCTTGCGGCAGGTGTGGCAGCGGCATTTTCCCTGGTCTTGAACTGGGGGACGGGGGCAATACTGGTCGGCGCATCCGGTGCCATTGCAGGACAGATGGCAGTTGCTGTCCGGTTGATCTTTGCACATGGCGGCACATTGATGACCAGTTTACGTAAAGATCTTTCCCTGGTGCCGCCGGAACCGCTGTTGCGGCTGTTCACCAACAGATCTGCGGTCATTTTCATAGGGATCTGGCTCGGCGTCGACATGTTGTCGGCATCATCGGGGCTGCTGAGTGACGCCCGAATCGCATGGGAAGCCCATCTGGGCGGCTTTTTGACCGGATTGATGGTATTTGGCTGGCTCGATCCGGCCAGAAGGACCTGAGCAAACGCAAAGCGCGGCATTGCCGGCCATGTTGGACTATCTCGTTGAGATTGATCGGAATAATGATTTCCTGATCATGCCCATCTGTCTTGGCATTGAAACAGATGCAAGCCGTTTGAGAAACATCTGATTAAGGGTTTTGTGGCAATAATTCAGCATCGGGCGTTTCAGCTCCGGTTTTTGCGAAAAAAGGTCAGTGCCCACAATGAATGCCGCGGACATTGTTGAACAATATGGACGTGGTGTTCCGGCTATTGTGCAATCCACCAAGCTGGTGGATGTGTGTGAATACCTGCTGTCCTGCCGCGCACCTGGAACGGTCATCCTCAGTGAATACGGCGAAGTCAAAGGCACCCTGTCGCAGAAGGACATTATCAATGCATCCGGCAGGCTTGGCTCTTCCGTCATGCAGATGGTGGCCAGCGACCTGGTTCGTGACCTGGTTCCGGCATGTGAGACGAAAACTCATATCATTCAGGTCATGGAGCTGTTGAATAACACTTCATCGGAATTTGTGCTGGTCACCGAGCAGGGCGAAATCAGGGGAATGATCACCCTGGCCGACGTGCATGACCTGCTGCTGCATGCCTTAACTGAAGAGATCGCAGAAAACCCCGATGTAGATGACAAGGCGGATGTCAAGCCGGCACCACGCAAGAAGGCCGATGTTGAAAAAAATGCCGGTTCAGACGAAGACGCCGCTGCGCCGCCACAGCCGGAGTACGAAGAGATCCGCAACTCGGCGTAGACCGGATCCGGCGTTGCCTACTTTTTCCCGTATGTCGCTTCCGGGTCGATTTTCCTGACATTGTCGATCGTCGTCAGGCTGCGATCCTTGTTCACCTCGCGGTAGAAGCAGGTTGCGCGTCCTGTGTGGCATGCCGCCCCGTCGCCGGCGACGCGAACCTCCAGCACCAGCACATCCTGATCACAGTCGGTGCGAATGCGCTCAATGTGCTGTATCTGTCCTGAGGTCTCGCCTTTTTTCCACAACGACCTGCGCGAGCGTGAATAATAGTGCGCCAGCCCTGTTTCAAGGGTGAGCGCCAGGCTCTCCCTGTTCATGAAGGCAAACATCAAGGGCGCATTGCTCGCCGCGTCGATCGCCATGGCCGGGATCAGCCCGGCATCATCGAACCGCGGCGCAAATTCGCCGCCCTCTTCAACATCATCAATGCTGGCGGGAAGGGGAAACGTAGTATCGGTCACGTGAATTTCCGCTGAAATTGAAAAGGCTTCAGTCAGGCTGGCGGTAGCGCACCATTTCCATGAAACGTGCCTGCAGACCAGGCTCTGCCTTGAAATCACCGGTGAACCGGGTGGTCAGTGTGGAGGCGTCACGTTTTTGGACGCCACGCATGGTCATGCAGTTATGCACGGCTTCGACCATGACTGCGACACCACGTGCATCCAGTTGTGTATCGATGGCATGCACGATCTGGGCTGTCAGGTTTTCCTGGGTCTGCAGACGACGCGAGAAAACTTCCACAACGCGGGCCAGTTTCGACAGCCCGACAACGCCGTTTGTCGGCAGGTAGGCAATGTGGACATGGCCCTGGAACGGCACCATGTGGTGTTCGCAATGGGAGAAAAACTCGATGTTGCGCACCAGGACAATGTCGTCATAACCGCCGACATCCTCAAAGGTGCGCTGCAGGGCATCGCGACTGTCCGCCTTGTAGCCGGAGAACAATTCCGAATACGCTTTCAGCACCCGCTTCGGCGTATCCAGCAAACCCTCCCGGTCCGGATCATCGCCGGCCCACGAGATCAGCGTACGCACGGCTTCGAGAGCTTGTTCCTCGGAAGGTTTTTCAATTGCCGGGCCAGACCCGATATCGGGCTTTGCGGTATCTATGCGTTTAACGACGGCGTCCATTCGGGCCTCGATAGAGTCTTGTGATTTCAGGGCTAAATGCATTGATTTAACGCTGGATTGTCGGTTCGGGTTCACTCAACTTGCAGCAAATTTTGAAAACTCGCGAATTTGCGTCTGGTCTTAGCATAAGCTTTACCGGAATCCAAAAGACAGATTGCGGTGGGGGCATGCATAATGATCACTCCGACACAGCATATGGCGGAAAGAGGCTGGTAATACAAGCCGGTTCGACCCATATTGGCCACTGCCATGATAAACGACGTCTACAACAAGCAGATTCTGGGCTTTGCCGCTGATATTCCCCGGCTGGGCCGGCTATCCGAACCGCAAGGCACCGCTGTTGCCCATTCAAAACTGTGCGGTTCCAAGGTCACGGTTGATCTCATGCTGGACAATGACGTGGTTTCCGACTTTGCCCACGATGTGAAAGCGTGCGCACTGGGCCAGGCATCGTCTTCGATCATGGCGCATCATGTTGTCGGCTCTACGCCGGACGAGCTGCGCGCGGTTCGCGACCAGATGTACGACATGCTGAAGAATAACGGCCCGGCCCCGGACGGGAAATGGTCGGATCTGGAAGCGCTGTCACCGGTGCGCGACTTCAAGGCGCGCCACGCCTCAACCCTGTTGACCTTCGATGCCGTGTGCAATGCGGTTGACATGGCCCTGGGCAAGACGGGCGAAGAGACGGCCAGATCAGCCTGATTTCTTGGTCGGTTGCGGCGGCGGCGGAAACCGGGAGGTTTTTTCCAGCACGTTCAGGTCCTTGTGATTGCGCATGTACTGTTCCGAAGCATCGCGCAACGGCTGATAGTCCCACGGATACCAGTTGCCTTTTCGAAGCGCCTGCCACACGGCAAGCCGCACCAACTGGCTTTCCCTGATTTCCGCCTCCAGCCTGGACGGGTTCCAGCGGGCTGCTGCCATCGACCGGAATTTCCGCACGACGCCTGCGTGATCAGGATTGCCCGCCAGATTGTTCATCTCGTTGGGATCCGAAGTCAGGTCGAACAGTTGGTCGGGATCGGGGCGTGACGCGGTGTATTTCCAGTTTCCCTGCCGGATCATGAACAGCGGGGCCAAGCAGCCTTCCGCTGTCAGTTCTGCATAAATTGCGTGGTCGGGATTTTCAGCACCACCTTCAAGCAGGGGCAGGAGAGATTGTCCGTCAAGTGCCGCTGCATGGTGCCGGCGTCCGGCGATATCGCTCAGGGTCGGCAGGATGTCGAGCAGCGAGGCTGGTTGGGTAATCCGGCGTGCGTCAAACCGGCCTGGCGCATGCACGATTAACGGCACCCTTGCTGAATGTTCCATGAAACTCATCTTGTACCACAGGCCGCGCTCGCCGAGCATGTCGCCGTGATCAGACGTGAACATGATGACCGTATCGTCTTTCAGCCCGCAATCATCAAGGGTTGCCAGTATCTTGCCGACATGATCGTCGAGATAGGAGATATTAGCGTAGTAGGCGCGCCTGGCATTGCGGATGTCCTGTTCCGATATGTCATAATCGTCCATGGCCGACACTTTCCACAGCCGCTGGCTATGCGGGTCCATTTCGTCATAGGCAAGGGCAGATGTAACCGGCGCATCCATGCCTTCGTCTGAATACAGGTTCCAGTATTTTGCCCGTGCCGCGTACGGGTCATGTGGGTGAGTAAAGGAAGCAACCAGGCAAAACGGGCGCTGTTCCGGATTGCGGGCATAGTCGTAGATGCGGCGGCAGGCCTGGAAAGCCACCTCATCGTCGTATTCAAGCTGGTTGGTCTGTTCGGCAATGCCGGCTTGCTTGACCGACAACAGGTTGTGGTACCACCAGTCGACGCGCTCCTGCGGTTTGCGCCAGTCGGGTGTCCAGCCGAAATCGGCCGGGTAAATGTCGGTGGTCAGGCGTTCCTCGAAGCCGTGCATCTGATCGGGCCCGACAAAATGCATCTTGCCTGACAGACAGGTACGGTAGCCTTCCAGGCGCAGATAGTGGGCAAAGCTGGGGATCTGGGAGGCAAATTCGGCTGCATTGTCGTAGACCCGGTTGCGTGACGGCAACTGTCCGGACATCATTGCAGCACGTCCCGGTGCGCATAGCGGGCTCGGCGAGTAGAAGTTCTCGAATACCACACCGTCTTCTGCCAGCGCATCGATGTTGGGTGTCTTGACTACCTTGTGTCCGTAGCAGGACAGGAACAGGGCAGACAGCTGATCGACCATGATGAGGACAATATTGGGCTTGGTTTCAGGCATGACGGATCCCTATATGAACTGGTGTAGCGCCAGATTAGCGCCCGTGCATGGAGCAACAGATTGAAAGACCGACCGTTTCCAGCGAAGCCGCGACAAGGGTTTGCAGCATCGATCATGCTGGTGCTCATTCGCGGCTACCAACTGAGCCTGTCGTATTTCTTCGGCCGCACCTGCCGGCATTTGCCGACATGCTCCAGCTACACCATGGAGGCCATCTCCGTCCATGGGGCGTGGGCCGGATTCTGGTTGGGACTGTTCAGGATTGCCCGCTGCAACCCGTGGGGGACGAGCGGCTACGATCCGGTGCCGAAAGAGATAGAACGGGCCGGAATGAAGGTCTGGCGCTATGGTCGCTTGACGAAGCGGCCCGATAACGGGCAATAAGTGGCGCATTGCGCGAAAACGTGCTGCGCAACCAGACCACAATCAGTCAGCTTACCTGCGTTTGTATGCAGAGAGTGAGCAAGAGGTGACGACAATGATTTCCCTTACATTCCCCGATGGATCCGTGCGCCAGTTCGAGGCCGGCACAAGCGGGCGCGATGTCGCCGGCTCGATCGCCAAGTCGCTGCAGAAGAAGGCTGTTGCAATCATGCTGGACGGCAAGCTTGCGGATCTGTCCGATCCGATTGAAGCAGATGCCGAGTTCCGGATCGTCATGCGCGAGGATGCCGAAGCGCTGGAACTGATCCGGCACGACGCTGCCCACGTGATGGCAGAAGCTGTGCAGGAACTTTGGCCGGGCACCCAGGTGACCATCGGCCCGGTGATCGAGAACGGCTTCTTCTACGACTTCAAGCGCAATCAACCGTTCACGACGGAAGACCTGCCGGTGATCGAAAAGAAAATGCGCGAGATCGTTCAGCGTAACAAGCCGTTCACCAAGGAGGTCTGGCCGCGCGACAAGGTCAAGCAGGTTTTCGGTGACAAGGGCGAGGCCTACAAGGTCGAGCTGGTAGACGCGATTCCCGACGAGGAGGAATTGAAGATCTACTACCAGGGTGACTGGTTCGACCTGTGCCGCGGACCGCACATGGCGTCCACGGGCCAGATCGGTGCAGCCTTCAAACTGATGAAGGTTGCCGGCGCCTACTGGCGCGGAGACAGCGACAACGAAATGCTGACCCGCATTTACGGCACGGCATGGGCGTCCCAGGCTGATCTCGACACCTATCTGATGATGCTGGAGGAAGCCGAAAAACGCGACCACCGCAAGCTGGGCCGTGAAATGGATCTGTTTCATTTCCAGGAAGAAGGCCCCGGCGTCGTGTTCTGGCATGCCAAGGGCTGGCGCATGTTCCAGAACCTGGTGAACTACATGCGCCGCAGGCTCGATGCGCAAGGGTATGAAGAGGTAAATGCACCGGAAATCCTCGACAAGGCGCTGTGGGAAACCTCGGGCCACTGGGACTGGTACCGGGAAAACATGTTCGTTACCGAGACCGAAGACGACCGTGTTTTCGCGATCAAGCCGATGAATTGTCCTGGTCACGTGCAGATCTTCAAACATGGCCTCAAGTCCTATCGGGACCTTCCGGTCAAGTACGCCGAATTTGGCAATGTGCATCGCTATGAGCCTTCAGGCGCACTGCATGGCCTGATGCGGGTGCGCGGGTTTACCCAGGACGATGCGCATGTGTTCTGCACCGAAGAGCAGATGGCGTCGGAATGCATGCGGATCAATGACTTGATCCTGTCGACCTATGCGGATTTTGGTTTCGACGAGATAACGGTGAAACTTTCGACCAGGCCTGAGAAACGAGTTGGTTCGGATGAAAACTGGGATGATGCGGAAAAGATCATGGGCGAGGTGCTTGAGCAGATCGAGGCGCAGTCCGAAGGCAAGATCAAAACCGAAATCAACCCGGGCGAGGGGGCCTTTTATGGTCCGAAGTTCGAGTATGTGCTGCGCGACGCCATAGGGCGTGACTGGCAGTGCGGCACCACGCAGGTGGACTTCAACCTGCCGGAACGCTTCGGCGCGTTCTATATCGACAGTGACTCGGAAAAGAAACAGCCGGTGATGATCCACCGTGCCATTTGCGGCTCCATGGAACGGTTTCTCGGTATTCTGATTGAGAACTATGCCGGCCACATGCCGCTGTGGTTTGCGCCGGTGCAGGTAGTGGTCGCCACCATTACCCAGGATGCTGATGCCTATGGCGAGCAGGTGGCCGCAAGACTGAAGAAGGCAGGCCTGCAGGTGATCACCGACTTCCGCAACGAGAAGATCAACTACAAGGTGCGCGAGCACTCGCTTGCCAAGGTGCCGGTCATCCTGGTGTGCGGCAATCGCGAGGCTGAAGAAGGCACGGTCAATGTGCGCCGGCTCGGCTCCCGCGACCAGACGTCGATGACGCTGGACGAGGTGGCGGCAGCACTGGTGGATGAAGCCACGCCGCCGGATATCAAGCGGGCGAATGC
>JBPCVV010000205.1:0-2913 GCA_051010195.1 Anderseniella sp.
TTGTGTCAGCGCAATCCTGGCGTTTCCATTGTTCACAATGTCCACGGTGTTATTGCGGCCGAACAGGGGGAGTTTCAGGCAGCGATAGACAGCTATCAAAAAGCAATCGCGCTGGATCCGGGCAACAGCGAGGTTCACTTCAATCTCGGAAATGCGTTACGGGCAAAAGGCGACGCGCGAGCAGCGCTCGCCAGTTACCGCGTAGCGCTGGAGCTGAAGCCGGATGATCCGGACTTCGTGTTCAACATGGCAACCGTTCTCACGGGCCAGGGCGAGTTCAATGAGGCAGAAAGGCTTTTTCAGCGGCTGTTGAAGCTCTCGCCTGAAGATCACACTGCACATAACGGTCTCGGTTGGGTGTTGCTTCTGGCTGGACGCGCCGATGACGCCATAAACTGTTTCCGCCATGCTGTGAAACTGCAACCCGATTATGCGCAAGGCCACGATAATCTCTGCGAGGCTCTGGAAAAGACAAATCAGACCGATGAGCTTAAAAAAGCCGTCGCGTACGCTCGCTCTGTATTCCGGCCTGACAGTATCTGGCTTGCCATCAGGCAAGCACAGGTCTTGCGGCGCGACAATGAACTGGACGAGGCTTTAAAGGCACTGTCTTCGGTTGTGAGGTTCAATCCGGCGCAGGCGCAGCTGAACTCGACCTACTGGTATCTGCTGGGCGACATAAACGACCGGTTGGGAAATCTGCAGGCCGCGTATAAAGCATTTGCCACAGCCAACAACTGGGCAGCAAAAACAGCCAGGGGTCGTCGTGTACAAGCTCGGAAATACATACAAAGGCTGGATGACCTGCAAACTGCCTACAAGGGTGTACGGCGCATGGCGTCTGATAATTCTTCCTCACAGCGCGGCGCGCCACAACTGGTGTTTTTGATTGGATTTCCGCGTTCCGGCACAACGCTGCTGGACACTGTGCTGCTGAGCCATAGCAAAATCTCGGTGGCAGAGGAAAAGCCGATGGTTCTGGACATGCTCAGGCTGGTCAGAATCTGGCAACCGGATCAATTTCAGAACCACGAGGAATTGACTGATGAACAGGTATCGCAGTTGCGCGATGCCTACACGACAAGCCTCAGAAAGCATATGGGTGATCAACCAATTGCCGGTCAGGTCGTTGTTGACAAGGTGCCGCTTAACATTACCAATGTCGGACTGATCAGCAAGGTTTTTCCGGATGCGCAGTTTCTGCTCGTTTTGCGCCACCCGTGCGACTGTGTGCTGAGCTGTTTCATGCAGGAATTCGGGCTCAACGATGCCATGGCAAATTTCCTGGATCTGAAAAGTGCTGCCCAGTGCTATGACAAGGTAATGTCTCTTTGGACGACCTATCGCGAGGCCCTGCCATTGAGGCTGCACACGGTCAAATACGAGCAGGTTGTGGCCGATCTGGAGGCGACCGTAAGCCAGGTTCTCGAGTTTCTGGGCCTGGATTGGGAAGACGCCATGGCCGACTACAAGGCCACTGCACTTGAACGCCAGCGCATTGGCACCCCCAGCTATCATCAGGTTGTTCAGCCTCTTTACAGCCGGGCAAAGGGGCGATGGCAGCGCTATCGTGCGCAGATGACACCGGTATTGCCAGTATTGCTCAGATGGGTGGAAGAGTACGGTTACCCGGTGGATGACGACAATACATAACGGTAGAGACCTGCTGAAGCCAGCTGGCTCGAATACCGAGATATCCAGATCGTCGAAGATGACGCCACCGGCGAGACGATCCTCGAAATCATAGTGCGGCGCAAACGCGGGGTCGGATACTGTAAAATACAGTCGCTGCTGTGCGACCGTTCCAGTATATGGTGGAGCGCAACCAACCCGCCAAAATCACGTAGTTCACAGTCGACACTGCTAGCTCGAAGAAGAATGGCACTGCAAACGACGTTGCCTCGTAAAAAGTACCCTGGTGCCAAATGTTCCCGTGCAATCCGAACGATGCCTGACGGCGCGATTCCTCACACGCACTGTTGAGCGCTCGAATCAGGTGTGAGACCGGTGAAGCCGCTCATAAGGGTTGACAATCTGCAGTTTCGCTCTGGTTTGAGCGTAACGCCAAGGCATCAGTTCATAAAGACGGGTGATCTTTTGGTCCGCGGCAGGGCGAATAGACCTGTGAGCAGCGGCGGGCAGGTGAGCACGCGCGCTGGTCAATCCATCGGAAACAGCCTGACGCTGGCGCCACCGTCGACGGTCAGGACCTGGCCGTTGATATAGCTGCTGGCGTCCGAGGCCAGGAATATGACCGCACCTGCCAGTTCCGACGGTTCCGCCCAGCGCTGCAGCGGCACGGTGCGCGCGATCATGGCCTGCCACTTCGGGTCTTTCACCAGTCCCGAATTGACCGGTGTCGCAACCGGGCCCGGGGCAATGCCGTTGACGTTAACGCCGGACATGCCGAGTTCGACAGCCAGTGAGCGCACGAGGCCGGCAAGCCCGGCCTTGGAGCTCGGATAGGCCGCATCGCCCGGCATGGCAAAATCACCGGCCAGCGAGGTCATCATGATGATGCGGCCGCGGCCGGCCTCAGTCATGAAGGGGGCCGCGGCACGGGCCAGGTGGAAAGGTGCAACAAGGTTAGCCTCCAGCACCGTGCGGTAATCCTGCGGTTCAATCTCGGCCAGGGGCCGCCTGTCACGCGCGGCGGCTATGCACACAAGAGCGTCGAGACGACCAAATTGCTCTACCACGGAGGCAAGTGCGGAAACAGATGCGGCTTCATCAGTGATGTCAAACGGCAAGGTGAAACTGCCGGGAATCTGTTCGCCAAGTTCTTCCACCGGCTTGGCGCGGCGGCCGTTCAGGCCAACCCGTGCACCAGCAGCACTCAGCCCTCTGGCAACTTCGACACCAATGCCACCAGTAGCGCCGGTTACCACGACAATCTGATCCTCCAGGGAAAAC
>JBPCVV010000206.1:0-7973 GCA_051010195.1 Anderseniella sp.
CCTGTCCGTCCTGGCGCAGGAAGTGACGTTGAAAGTCCATCATTTCCTGCCGCCCAAGGCAACGACCCATGCCAAGGTACTGGTGCCGTGGAAAGAGGCTGTTGAAAGCCAGTCAGGTGGCCGCATCAAGGTTGAAATCTACCCGGCCATGCAGCTTGGCGGCAAGCCGCCCCAACTTATGGACCAGGTGCGAGACGGCGTGGCAGACATTGTCTGGGCGCTGCCCGGTTACTCGCCGGGTCGGTTCCCGAAAATAGCCGTCTTCGAGTTGCCATTCATGGTGTCCGATGCAACAGCCACATCGCAGGCGGTGCAAGAGTATTACGAAACCCATGCGAAGGAAGAGTTTTCTGACGTCCATGTGCTGCAGTTTCATACCCATGCGCGCGGCCTGTTCCACACGGTCGAAAAACCAATCAAGTCGGTGGATGATTTCAAGGGCCTGAAAATGCGCGCGCCCAATCGCGGCATCGGCGAAGCTCTAGGCGCGCTCGGCGCATCTGCCGTGTTCATGCCCGTGCCCGCGCTGCCGGAAGCGCTGTCGAAGAAGGTCGTCGACGGGGCTGTGATCCCGTGGGAGATCGTACCGGCTCTGAAAATTCACGAGCTGGCACCGAACCATACCAGGACACCCGGTGCACGTGGCCTTTACACCGCCGTGTTCGTCTATGCGATGAACAAGGCGAAGTACGATGGGCTGCCTGACGATCTGAAGAAGGTCATTGATGACAACTCCGGCATGGCCATGGCCAAGAAAATCGGTGAAGCCTGGGATGTTGCCGAACAACCGGGCGAAAAACTCGCCACCGAAAAGGGCAATCCGATTATTGATCTCAGTGAAGCCGATATTGCCAAGATGCGCGAGATCACCAGGCCGGTGACCGACAAGTGGATTGCCGACATGGGCGCTGACGGCCAGAAACTCTATGATGCCGCCAATGCACTGCTGGACAAGTACAGCAAGTGATGTCGGGGGCATCCGATTGGTGAACGGCTGAGCAATGGCCAACCGCGTCCATAAGGGCTCGGCACTGCAACGCGTGGCGAAGTCAATTGAGTGGCTTTGTGGCGCGTTTGCTGTTGCAGGCGGTTTGGTGCTTGCAGCTATCGCCATGACAACCGTCGTCAGCGTGCTCGGGCGCAAGTTCTTTGGCGGCGCCATCGCCGGTGATTTCGAAATTGTCGAGATCGGCTGCGCCGTCGCCGTATCGCTGTTCCTGCCCTACTGCCAGTTGAACAAGGGCAATGTCATCGTGGATTTTTTCACCTTGAAGGCGTCGCAACCTGTTCAGCGCTGGCTGGATGCAGTGGGATGCATTCTGTTGACCCTTGTTGCCCTGCTGCTGACCTGGCGTCTCGGGGCCGGCGGTATCTCGCTTTACTCCAGCAATGACCAGACGATGGTGCTGCAGGTTGGCACCTGGTGGGCGTTCCTCATTGTCGTGCCGTCCATGGCGCTGCTGAGTGCGGTTGGCGTTTTAACGACAATGCGGGCGCTGCGCGACGACAGAGCAATGCCGGACGCAGTGTCATGAGTGGCCCGGTTATCGGTATGGTCGCCATATCGGCGATGCTGGGGATGATGGCATTGCGCATTCCCATTGCCATTGCCATGTTTCTGGCTGGCGCGGTCGGCTATGTGTCGGTATCAGGGTGGATCCCGCTGCTGGGCTATCTGAAGACCAGTCCGTATTACCAGATGTCATCTTACTCTCTGTCGGTGGTGCCGCTGTTTCTGCTGATGGGACACCTGGCGACGCATTCGGGAATGTCGAAAGCCCTGTTCAATGCCGCCAATGTTGCGCTTGGCCGGTTTCGCGGCGGTTTGTCCATGGCGTCCATCGGGGCATGTGCCATGTTCGGTGCCATTTGCGGGTCTTCCCTGGCGACGGCGGCGACCATGGGGCAGGTTGCGCTTCCGGAGATGAAGCGCCGCAAGTATTCCGACGCCCTGGCGACCGGCACAATGGCGGCCGGCGGCACACTGGGTATTCTCATTCCGCCGTCGGTTATCCTGGTGATCTACGCGATTCTCACCGAGCAGAATGTCGCAAAAATGTTTCTCGCAGCTTTCGTTCCGGGTCTGCTGGCAGCGGCAGGCTACCTGATCGCCATTGCTGTCTACGTGCGGTTGAACCCGGAGTCCGGTCCAGCGGGTGAACCGCTCAGCAAGCAACAGATTCGTGAAGCGCTTCTGGGGTCTGCACCAGCGGTGGTGATTTTTGTCGTCGTCATCGGTGGTATCTATGGCGGCGTGTTCACACCCACAGAAGCCGCCGCGTTTGGCGTGATCGGCGTTGGTGGGATTGCCGTCGTCAACGGCATGCGCTGGGAAGGTCTCAAGGAGGCCCTGACCGGCACCGCCGTTTCGACCGGCATGATCTACATGATCCTGCTGGGTGCCGACATATTCAATGCCTTCCTGTCGCAGACCCAGTTGCCGCAGACCCTGGCTGCCACCATTGGCGATTCCGGCTTGTCGCCGATGGTGATCCTCATCATGATCCTGGTTCTATACCTGGTACTGGGCTGCGTAATTGATGCGCTTTCAATGATCCTGCTCACCATTCCGATATTTTTTCCCATTATCAGTGCGCTCGATTTCGGCATGAGTCCGGAACACACGGCCATCTGGTTCGGTATCATCGTGCTGATCGTCGTGGAGGTCGGGCTGATCACGCCGCCGGTGGGCATGAACGTATTCGTGATCAACAAGCTGGCCGGCGATGTGCCGCTGGCCGACAGCTTCAAGGGAGTGGTGCCGTTCCTGATTTCGGACTTCCTGCGGGTGGCGCTGCTGCTGGCGTTCCCTGCTATCACGTTGTTCATGCTTGACGTGTTTTGACGAGGCCCCGTCCTTGATTGTCCAGAACGCCGAGCGCTTTTTCCAGGATGGCTATGCCATGCAGCATGCCGTCGCGTTCGGCGGCGGTCAGGCCTGACAGGAGCTGCACTTCGAAATCCAGCATTTGCGGCTCCAGTTGCTTGTAGGCCTGTTCGCCTCGTGCGGTCAGGTTCAGTTTTTCCAGCCGGCGGTCAGCGGTATCCCTTTTGCGGGTCAGCCAGCGCCTGGCGTTCAGTGAACTGACCGCCCGGCTGACCTTGGTCTTGTGCATGGACGAATGGGATCCGATCTGCTTTGCCGTGAGCTCGCCGAACTGGGCAAGCGTGGACAGTGTCCGCCATTCGGGAACAGTGAGGCCATACTTTTGCCGGTAGATGGATGAGAGCTGGGCGCTTGCGGCGGCGGCAGCGCGGTTTAACCGGTAGGGCAGGAAGTTTTCCAGCTGCAGTTTCTGGGCCATATAACTCTCTTGATAGTTACAAATGTAACCATCATTCTTAGCCGATCACTGAAACAATTGTAATCAGCAAGAAGCGATATGATGAAACTGGACTACCAGCCGGGTTTCGGGAACGATTTCGAAACGGAAGCACTCAAAGGAGCTTTGCCACAGGGACAGAACTCGCCGCAAAACTGTGCCTACGGCCTTTATGCCGAACAGTTGTCCGGCTCGCCTTTCACGGCGCTGCGCGGACAGAACGAAAGATCGTGGCTGTACCGGATTCGCCCGTCGGTGAAGCATGTCGGACAGTTCAGAAAGCTGGACCTGCCTCAATGGAAGAGCGCTCCGTGCCTTGATGATCATGATCTGCCTCCCACCCAGTTGCGCTGGAACCCGCCGCCGTTCCCGGATAGCGAGGTGTCGTTTGTGGAGGGTATGCGTACGGTCACCACAGCGGGTGATGTGAATACACAGGCGGGTATGGCTGTTCACCTGTTCTTTGCCAGCAGGTCGATGACGCAGACGAGTTTCTTCAACGCCGATGGCGAACTCCTGATTGTGCCGCAGCAGGGCCGGATACTGGTGTTCACCGAGATGGGCAAGCTCGATGTTGGGCCTTGTGAAATCTGCCTGGTGCCGCGTGGCATGAAATTCCGCGTCGAGGTGATCGATGGTCCCGCGCGCGGTTATGTGTGCGAAAACTATGGCGCAAAGTTCACACTGCCCGAACGCGGGCCGATCGGAGCAAATTGCCTGGCCAATCCACGGGATTTCAAGACACCGGTCGCGGCATTCGAAGATGTGGACGAAAAGCACACGGTGATCATGAAATGGTGTGGCGGACTGTACGCGACAGATATCGACCATTCGCCACTGGATGTGGTCGCATGGCATGGCAACTACACGCCGTTCAAGTACGATCTGAGGACGTTCTCGCCGGTCAATGCGGTTTTGTTTGACCACCCGGACCCCTCCATATTCACCGTTCTCACGGCCCCGTCGGAAACTCCCGGCACCGGAAATATCGATTTTGTCATCTTCCCGGAGCGGTGGTCGGTCGCAGAACATACGTTCAGACCACCCTGGTATCACATGAACATCATGTCGGAGTTCATGGGGTTGATACACGGGGTCTACGACGCCAAGGAGGAAGGGTTCCTTCCCGGCGGCATGAGCCTGCACAACTGCATGTTGCCGCACGGGCCCGACCTTGATGCCTTCGAGAAGGCAAGCACTGCGGAGATGAAACCTCATAAGCTGGAAAACACTCTGGCCTTCATGTTTGAAACACGCTTTGCGCAGCACCTGACCAGCTATGCGGCCCGGCTTGAAACCCTGCAGGATGATTATGCAAGCTGCTGGGACGGGCTGGAAAAGAAGTTCAGTACCGAGGGTGCGAAATAGAGTTCAATGAAACTGGCATCCCTTGAAAACGGCACCCGGGACGGGGCTCTGGCAATTGTGACGGGGGACCTCTCGCGGTGTGTTGTGGCCGACGGGGTTGCTGCGACACTGCAGCTGGCGCTGGACAATTGGGCGGAGATATCGCCACAACTGGCCCATCAGGCAGCAGCGCTGGAACGCGACCATGACATGGGCGAACCATTTGACCAGTCCCGTTGCCGGTCACCGCTGCCGCGTGCTTACCAGTGGGCAGACGGATCAGCCTTCGTGAACCATGTGGAGCTGGTTCGAAAGGCCCGCGGTGCTAACATGCCCGAGAGCTTCTGGTCCGAGCCGTTGATGTACCAGGGCGGATCGGACAGTTTTCTGGACCCGCATGGTGATATTGTGCTGGCAAATGATGATTGGGGGGCGGACTTCGAAGCCGAGATCGCTGTTGTCACCGACGATGTGCCAATGGGAGTGTCGCGTGAAACGGCGCTGGACCACGTCGCACTGGTCATGCTGGCCAATGATGTGTCCTTGAGAAATCTGATCCCGGGCGAATTGGCAAAGGGCTTCGGTTTTTTTCAGTCCAAGCCGTCAACCGCGTTTTCACCGGTTGCCGTGACACCGGACGAACTTGCTGCCGCCTGGAAGCAAGGCAAAGTGCACCTGCCGGTGGTGTCAGACCTGAACGGCAGTCCGTTCGGTAAACCGGATGCGGGCATCGACATGACATTCGATTTCGGAGAGCTGATTTGCCACGCCGCCCGTACCCGGCCCCTATGCGCCGGGTCGATCATTGGGTCAGGCACCGTTTCCAATAAGGGCCCCGACGGATCGGCCGGTCAACCGGTGGCAGACGGCGGGGCAGGCTACTCCTGCATCGCAGAATTGCGGATGGTTGAAACAATTGCCTCCGGCAAGGCACTTACGCCTTTCATGTCATTCGGAGATGTCGTGGACATCCGGATGATGACAGAAAGCGGCAATTCTATTTTTGGCTCTATCAAACAGAAGGTTGTCAGGCACAATGGCTAAACAGTTCGCATCCACCGGTGACATGGAAGAAAAGAAAATTTCCTTCAACGAGATTGGCGACAACCTGTACGCCTTTACTGCTGAAGGTGACCCCAACACCGGTGTTATCATTGGTGATGACAGTGTCATGATCGTGGACGCACAGGCCACGCCGCGGCTGGCCGGCAAAGTCATCGAAAAGATCAGGACTGTTACCGACAAGCCGATCAGCCATGTTGTGCTGAGCCACTATCACGCTGTGCGTGTACTCGGTGCGTCCGCCTATGATGCAACGGAAATCATCATGTCGGAAATGGCGCGAGCCATGGTTGTCGAACGTGGCCAGGAAGACTGGGACTCGGAATTCGAGCGGTTTCCGCGGTTGTTCCAGGGCCATGAAAGCATTCCCGGCCTGACCTGGCCGACCACAACGTTCAACGATCGCATGTCGGTCTATCTGGGCAATCGCCGCATTGACCTGATGTTTCTGGGCCGCGCCCACACGGCAGGTGACATCGTGGCGTATGTACCGGATGCAAATGTCATGTTCACCGGAGACATAGTCGAGTACAAATCGGCGTGTTACTGCGGGGACGGGCATTTTCACGACTGGCCGGAAACGCTTGAGACCATCCGTGACTGGGATGTTGACGCGATTGCGCCGGGCAGGGGGGATGCGCTGGTCGGCAGCGACAAGGTCGGCGAGGCGCTGGATCTCACCGCGGATTTCGTTCGCTCAACTTTCAATCCGGTTGCCCGGATTGCCCTGAAGGGTGGCGATCTGAAGGCCGCTTATGAGGCGTGTCGCGAACAGTGTGATCCCAAATTCTCCGACTACGCCATCTATGAACACTGCCTGCCGTTCAACGTGGCTCGCGCTTACGACGAAGCCCGCGACGTGGATACGCCGCGTATCTGGACGGCGGAACGCGACAAGCAGATGTGGGCGGCACTGCAAGGCTGAGTAATGGGCAAGTACGAGTACAAGCCGTTTGACTACACCATCGCGCCGGAATTATCCGGACAGACGACCGGGCCTTGTCCGGTTGCCATTGTCGGTGCCGGGCCGGTGGGCCTCAGTGCGGCAATCGACCTGGCGATGCATGGCGTGTCATCGGTTGTGCTGGACGACAATGATGTGGTGTCGGTCGGCTCACGAGCCATTTGCTGGTCGAAGCGCACGCTGGAAATCTTTGACAGGCTTGGTGTTGGCGACCGCATGGTTGCCAAGGGCGTGACCTGGAAGGTCGGGCGGCTGTTCCACGGTGACCGTGAGGTCTACAGCTTCGACCTTTTACAGCAGGCCGGGCACAAAATGCCCGCCTTCATCAATTTGCAGCAGTACCACGTGGAGCAGTATCTTGTGGAACGATGTGCCGATTTTCCGGACCTGATTGATCTTAGATGGAAGAACAAGGTCGCCGGCATTGAACAGCATGAAGATGCGGTATCGCTGGAGGTCTCCACGCCGGATGGAGATTATGAACTTAAGGCGGGCTTTGCGGTTGCGTGCGACGGAGCCCGCTCGCCGGTGCGGTCCATGCTCGGACTGTCGTTCGAGGGGACGCAGTTCGACGAGCGTTTCCTGATTGCCGATGTCGAAATGAAGGCAGATTTTCCCTCTGAGCGCTGGTTCTGGTTTGAACCACCTTTCCATTCCGGCCAGTCAGCCCTGCTGCACAAGCAGCCGGACAATATTTACCGCATCGACCTGCAACTGGGGCCGGAAGCAGACGCGGAAGAAGAGAGCCGGCCGGAGCGTGTTATCCCGCGCATCGAGACGATGATGGGAGATCGCAAGTTTGAGCTGGACTGGGTGTCGGTGTATTCGTTTCAGTGTGCCCGGCTTGAGCGGCTTGTGCATGGCAGGATCCTGTTTGCCGGTGATTCAGCGCACGTGGTTTCACCGTTCGGGGCCCGTGGCGGCAATGGCGGTATTCAGGACATTGACAATCTGTGCTGGAAACTGGCGCAGATCGTGCGGCGGCAAGCCTCGATTGACCTCCTGGAAACCTACAATACTGAGCGGGTCGAGGCGGCAGAGGAAAACCTGACCAATTCCGCGCGCGCCACTTCGTTCATGACGCCGAAGTCAGCAATGGAGAAACGGTTCCGGCAGGCCGTGCTGGAGTTGGCGGGCGATGTGGAGTTTGCCAGGGCTTTGGTCAATTCCGGGCGGTTGTCGTTGCCGTGCAGCTATAACACTGTGCACAATGGTTGCGATCTCCCGCAAAGCTTGCCCGAAGGCGCACGACCAGGCGCGCCGGCACAGGATGCGCC
>JBPCVV010000207.1:0-6013 GCA_051010195.1 Anderseniella sp.
ATGGGCTCCGATCTTACTTCATCACTCACCGCCAACGGCGGCAACTTTGCCGACGGCGCGGTGAAGTTGAACCACCCGCACTGTTCGAAATTCTGTGTGCTGGGTGGAGCCAGTTGTTCAGGTTAGACTGGTTTTCTTGTCTCGCTAGATTCATATCGCTCAAACAAGCAGCCTTCGGCTGCGCGTTGTTGGTGGTCGAACAGCTTTCTTCGCTTTGCTCAGGCCGTTCTCCGTCCCTGAACCACCATTTCTACCTTTGTCATTCTCGCGAAAGCGAGAATCCACACTTCACGGCATACACCGCACTTACTGGCATTGGATCCCCGTTTTCACGGGGATGACAATTGTGATGAACTTCTCTCCGAGGTACGGAGTGCCGAGGCAAGGCCGACCGGCCGCCGCGCGCAGCGCGCCCTAGCGGAGCGCAGCCGAAGGCGGCTTGCGTGAGCGGAATAAAACCAGATCGACCACCAAAATTGCTTACTGCCCAATTCACCCGATATCCCACTTCGTCACCACCAGCAAGTCTTCGAATTTGCTTATGCGCTCGGCAACGCCTTTACGGCTGAGCAGTCCGGTCTGGGTGTCGAGATGGCTGACCACGGAGCCGGCGTTGCAAGTGGCGGACCTGAGCGCTTCTTCGATGTCCGCGCCTGCGGTAATCATGCCGGCAAATGTCGAGGCAAAGGCATCACCGGCGCCCGCCGTTCCCGCCACTTCCACGCTCGGCACCGTGCAATGCCAAATGCCGTCCGCGGTACCGACATAGGCGCCATCTGATCCGTTGGTCACCAGCAGCATGTCGACGCCGAGCGACGTAATGGCCCGGACATAGCTGTCGAACGGCAGGTTGAATCCACCTGCCACCAGGCCTCGGTCGACCAGGGAATTGGGATCTCCGGCCGGTCTTATAACGGTGCGCTGGTCAGCGCTGCCGTCTGCGATGAGACGTGGCACCAATTGTTCAGATTCAACCCGGTTCAGGGTCAATATGGAGATCCGGTCGAGGCAGGCGAAGAATTCGTCGGTGCGCGACGACAATTGCCGGATACCGGGATTGGTGGCAATGCGGGCACCCGCGGCACTGGCCTTTCCGATAACATGGGGAAAACAGTCGGCAGATTCGTTGGACAGTCCGGAGATGAAAACCAGGTTCCGTTCAAATGCCTCGTCGGCAAGGTCACCCGGCAGCAGTGCCGTATTGGCACCGCGCGCGGTGAAAATGCCGGCATTGCGTTCATGGGACGACAGCAGGACCGATGAACCTGTTGCCAGTGTGCTGTCGCTGACCAGAAACTCTCGGGATACATTTTCCCGGTCGAGCCGCGCGATCACGTCTTCCGCATTGCGGTCGGCCCCGGTCTTCACAAGAGCCGCGGTATCAAAGCCCAGCCGCGACAGGGACACGGCCGCGTTGACGCCGCCGCCGCCAATATGACGGGTCACGGATTCAGCATCGACCTTGCGGCCCTCTTCCACCAGCAGGAATGATGCCTCGGCATTGCGCATGCGCATGTGTTCAATGCGCTCGGGCGCGATGGTGACGATGATATCGATGACGGCGGAGCCGAGGGTGAGTGCCTTGAGTGTCATGTGGATTACTTTTAAACAGTGGGCCAAGTCGAAAAGCGTCGTGTCGCCTGCGCAACATGGCGACATGACGCCAAGCAAGCAAGAGGGTGGCAGAGCATGAGTATCGCACTGGGCTGTATCGCCGATGATTTCACCGGCGCCAGCGACCTTGCCGCCATTCTCGCCAGATCCGGCCACAAGGTAGGCCTGCGTATCGGCGTGCCGCCGGCGGACGATGACAGCGCGCCGGCACCGTTTGAGGTGATCGCCCTCAAATGCCGCACCGAACCGGTGGATGAGGCCATAGCCGTGACCAGGAAGGCGGCTAACTGGCTGATGGCCCGAGGCGCCAGCCAGCTTTACTGGAAGTACTGTTCGACATTCGATTCAACACCCGACGGCAATATCGGACCCGTGTCAGAAGCCCTGATGGCGCGGCTGGGCGCAGATCAGACCATCTATTGCCCGGCGTTTCCGGAGAACGGCCGGTCCATCTACATGGGCAACCTGTTTGTGGGCGACGTGCCGCTTGACGAAAGCCCGATGCGTGATCATCCGCTGACGCCCATGCGCGATGCCAACCTGATGCGGCTGCTGGCCCCGCAGGTTGACGGCAAGGTCGGACATATCGCCTGGCCGGATATTGCCAAAGGGGCGGCCCATATTGCCGGGCATTTGCGCGGGCTGGCAGACAACGGCATTCAGCACGTGGTTCCGGATGCGATCTCACAAGCCGACCTGGCCGCCATCTCAGAAGCCGTGCAGGACTTCAAGCTGATCACCGGCGGCAGCGCACTGGCGCTCGACCTGCCGCGCCTGCTGTCGGCGAAGGGTAGTATTGCCGCCGCCGGCGGAGACATCACGACGCCTGCCACAACCAGTGGCAATATCGTGCTGTCGGGATCATGTTCCGCCATGACCCGGGCACAGGTGGCCGACTACTGCAAGAGCGCTGCATCCTACAGGCTCGACCCGCTGGCGCTGGCCGACGGTCCGGACGCGCTCACGCAGACCCGGCAATGGCTGGTGTCACAGGACTTGAATGCGCCAAAGATTATCTACGCCACCGCGGAACCGGCTGATGTCGCCGCAGCCCAGGAAAAGCTCGGGCGCGACAAGGCTGGACAGGTGGTGGAGAACGCGCTTGCCGTGCTGGCGGGCGATGCGTTTGAACAAGGCATAAGACGGTTTGTCGTCGCCGGCGGCGAGACGTCAGGCGCGGTAACACAGGCGCTGGCAACAGACCGGCTCAGTGTAGGCCGCGAGGTCGCGCCCGGTGTGCCGTGGTGTTTTGCCGAACGTAACGGCGAGACCTTCGCCGTGACGCTCAAGTCCGGCAATTTTGGCGCGGAAGACTTCTTCACCCGCGCCTTGGACATGCTGGACTAGTGGTTGCGCCGTACTGGCTTCTAACTCAAATTTGTCATTGCCCGGCTTGCCCCGGTGATCACAGTTTCGGGAGATGACACGTCAGGCGCCCACTATGATCGCGCGGAAATCGTTGACGTTGGTGAGTGTCGGTCCGGTCATCACCAGGTCGCCGGTGACCTTAAAAAAACTGTAGGCGTCGTTGCCAGCCAACATGGCCTGCGCATCCAGCCCGTTGTCTGCGGCCCGGTTCAACACGTCGGGCGTTACGCGCGCGCCGGCATTGTCTTCAGACCCGTCAATGCCGTCGGTATCGATGGCGACACCTGATACATTTGCGGCACCACGCAAGCCAATTGCCAGGGCCAGTGCATATTCCGCATTGCGTCCGCCGCGGCCCCTGCCTTTCAACGTCACCGTGGTTTCGCCGCCGGACACGATGATAGCCGGGCCCTTGGTCTCCAGGGCCAGGCGTGCGTGGGCCGCGCCCACCTCACGTGCCTCGCCTTCCAGATCGTCGCCCAGGTCAATGACATGATAGCCATGTTCACGGGCGACTTTTGCCGCGGCATCGATCGACATGCGCGGCGTTGCGATCATGCAGGTCTCGGCATTTGCCAGGCGGGGGTCGCCGGGCTTTGGTGTTTCCGCAGCTTCTGTTTCCAGGAAAGCGCGCACCGAGGGTGCGACCTCCAGATTGTACTTGTCGAGAACTGCCAACGCGTCTGAACGCGTGGTTGGATCTGCCACGGTGGGACCCGACGCGACGGTAGAAGGATCATCGCCGGGCACATCGGAAATCAGCAGTGACACAACCTTTGCAGGATAGGCACCGGCTGCCAGCCTGCCGCCCTTGATGGCCGACAGGTGTTTGCGCAGGCAGTTCATCTCGCCAATGGGTGCACCGCTGGCCAGCAGGGCTTCATTGACGGCCTGTTTTTCAGCAAGGCTGATACCGGCAGCAGGCGCCGTCAACAATGCGGAACCGCCGCCTGAAACCAGGCACAACACCAAATCGTCCGGTGACAGGTCCTGCACCATGTCATGAATGCGGGCTGCCGCTTCAAACCCGGCCCGGTCGGGCACCGGGTGGGCCGCTTCGACAATCTCGATACGGTCACAGGCACAGCCGTGACCATATCGGGTGAGCACAAGACCTTGCAACGGGCCGCGCCAGTTGGCTTCCACTGCAGCCGCCATGGCTGCAGACGCCTTGCCGGCCCCAACCACGATGGTTTTTCCCTCAGGCGGCGCAGGCAAATGCGATGGCAGGCACACAGATGGCTGCGCTGCCTGGATGGCCGCATCATACAAAGTTCTCAACAGATCCCAATCCGGCATCAGGCAGCTTCTCTTTATCGTGGTCAAACCAGAGGACTGAGTATCCGGCACCGGGTAGCGAGCAAGGCGGGCATTCAGTTCCGCACGATCATGACCGACTGTTCTGCATGTCTTACGACCCGGGCCGCGTTGGGACCCAGCAAATAGTCGGACATTTCAGGGCGGTGGGACGCCATCACGATCAGGTCGCAGCCCTGTTTGTTCGCAGTGCTGATGATCTCCTGGTAAGCAGACCCGTAGGCGGTATGCACTTTGGCCAGCAGATCGCCCGGAATGATTTCAGACGCCAGTGCGACAGCCTTTTCACTGGCTGACTGCAGAGCCTGCTCGGCATAGTTCGCCGGGAAGAAACTTCCGACAACGGCCATGCCGAAATCCGGGATCACGGTAAGCAGATGTATCTTCGCATCGTTCTGCTTTGCGATCGCGACGGCCGCGGGGGCGGCTTTCTCCCACGAACTTTTGTCGCCAAGATCAACCGGCAATAGAATGGACTTGAACATCCTTTTTCTCCCGTTTTAGGCCGCTGCGGCACTGGCTTCAGCTTCCGGATCATCCTCACGGTGCCGGCGCCGCTGGAGGAAGATGATCAGCCCGAGAAGCAGAAGCGCCGGAATGTAGAAGATTTCCTTCGGCATGCGGTCTCGTTTCACCAATACCTTCTCGATGAACAGCGGCTTGTCCAGGTCTCCGATGGTGAACAGCTTGTCCAGATGTTTCAACTTGGAATCCCAGGTCAGGCCATCGATCGTCATCTTGCCCTCGTCCTCAAGGACGTTGAGGCCGGATTGGGTGAAGCGGGTTTCTCCGTCGCCCGGCGCACCGAGATTCAATTCAAGGAAGGTGGAATTGTTTTCATCAGGATCGTCGAAATCCGGTCCAACCAGCCTGACGCGCAGCTTTCCGCCATCAGGTGCAGCTTCTGCCAACTTCACCGCTTCAGCGCCTGGCCTTTCGTCGAACGGCGGCGACACCTGGTCAAGCAACAATCCTGGTCGGAACAAAGTAAGTGCAATCGCAAGCAGCGCCACCGTTTCCCAAACCCGGTTGCGGGTAAAGAACCAGCCCTGGGTCGCCGATGCGAATAGCATCATAGCAATGGTCGCGACGACGAACACGAACAACGCCTTCATTGGCCCCACGTCTATCAGCAGCAGGTCGGTGTTGAAGATGAACAGGAACGGCAACAGGGCGGTTCGGATATCATACATGAACCCCTGCACACCGGTCTTGATCGGATCACCCTTGGAGATCGCCGCTGCAGCATAGGCGGCGAGACCCACCGGCGGTGTGTCGTCGGCCAGAATACCGAAGTAGAACACGAACAGATGGACGGCAACCAATGGCACGATCAGACCGGATTTGGCGCCGAGTGCGACGATAACCGGCGCCATCAGCGAGGACACCACCAGATAATTGGCAGTCGTCGGCAAGCCCATGCCGAGGATGAGGCTCATCACGGCGACCAGCAGCAGCATGACAATGAGAACACCGCCGGAGAGAAACTCGACCAATTCGCCAACCATGGCATGTGCGCCGGTGAGCGAGATTGCTCCGACGATCACGCCTGCCGCGGCCGTGGCGATGCCGATTGAGATCATGTTACGGGCGCCGGCGACCATGCCGTCCACCCATTGCGACAAACCTTTGCGGAAGTTCGATGCCAAATCCATGTTGCCGCGGAAGAAACCCTTGATGATGTGCTGCGTCAACGCGATGAAGGTCATGGCGA
>JBPCVV010000208.1:0-2648 GCA_051010195.1 Anderseniella sp.
CCATTTCCGCTTCCAGCCAGAATTACTGCCAGAACCGCACCAGTTGACGCGACATGGCCACGCCCGCAAATCCGCTGCCATCAAGAAAACCGGACTCAAGGTCCCATGGGTGATACATTATTGTTCCGAGGTTCTCACTGCCTGCGCCAACCCCGCCGAAGATCATGACGCTGCCGGGAACATGGGAGATAGCCGAATTGCCAAGAGCAAGGCGATCGTCCGCCTTCGCCTGCGCTGGCAATGCCAACGCAAGAATAGCCCCTCCCAGCACACAAACCTGGCGCCCCACTTTCAACACACGTACTTTCGTTAGTTTTCTCTAACTTTAAGGTCAACTTTTCCAAATTGCAGCAAAGGTGTCAAATCGCATCTTTCAATTGTCCTCATCCGGCTCAGAACAACTTGGGCGAGTGGCTTTTACCTAAACATGGGTTGTTTCGATCTGCCCGTCCACTTGAAATATGTCCGAAGGCGCCGCAGCACCTGGTTGCGGCGCCCGACATTGTCCGGTCTATCTGGCAGTGACGACTTTCATCACCAGCTTGCCATCAACCTTTACGGGGCCGTCTTCCTTGGCGCCCAGGGTATATTCGAAGGCACCGGTTTTCATACCTGCGTCTTCACCGTGCAACATCAACATGAACTTGTCGCCCGACGCCACCTTTTCGGTAAGGATCGCCGTTACGTCAGTGTTTTCGCCCGCCTTCAGCGGCGCATAGCCGACGACCGGTCCTGGTTTCATGCCATCTTCGGTCCGGTGGACAACAAGCCAGCCATTGGCCGGAGACATGATTTTCGCCGCCGTGACGGTACCGCTCGACATGTCCTGGTCACTGCTGTCGACCATAGCGTGACCATCGGCCTGGACCTGGGCAGAAAAAGCCATAATAGCCACCGCAGATGCTGCGAATACTGTGCGTATTTTCATAGAACTTGCTCCATCTCATTTGTTGGGACTCAACCGGCATCGATGCCGGTCAGGAACAGCAACGAAAAATCTTCAGGAAAGTTTCAGGCATTCCCGATGGCATGCCTGCCGGAGATGCCGCTTGTGCGAACAAACGGCTTCACATCACCCTGCAAACCTGCTCTAAACCCAGTTCGCTAACGCCTCAGACAGAGAGTTCACCCGATGCAGATCGCTCCAGACAGCGACAGCTTCAACGCCTGCTATCAGGCCGGCAACGCACAGGTCGTATACACCCGGCTGGTGGCGGACCTGGAGACCCCGGTTTCCGCATTCATGAAGCTCACGCGAAATGCACCTTACCGGTTTCTGCTGGAATCGGTGGAAGGCGGCGCCGTGCGCGGCCGTTACTCGATGATCGGCATGAAGCCTGACCTGATCTGGCGGGTGAGTGGGGACACGGCTGAAATCAATACGCGCGCACTGATCGACCCGGACGGCCCGTTCGTCGCCGATGACGCCGCTCCCCTGCAGTCGCTGCGCAACCTTCTCGCAGCCAACCATTTCGACGTGCCCGACGACCTGCCACCCATGGCAGCAGGGCTATTCGGCTATATGGGCTACGACATGGTGCGGCAGATGGAAAAACTGCCCGAACCCAATGAGGATGTGCTCGGCATACCCGACGGCATCATGATCCGCCCGACCATCATGGCGATTTTCGACGCGGTGAAGGATGAAGTGACCGTCATCACCCCGGTGTTTCCGGATGCAGATGTCTCGGCAAAGGCGGCCTATGCGCGTGCCTGTGACCGGCTCGACGCCGTGGTGGATGCCTTTGACCGGCCGCTGGAACTGCAAAGTTATGAAGACCCGGACGCGGCCCCGATCGGCGATCCAAAATCGGACACCACGCCTGAGGACTACAAGGAGATGGTGCTCAAGGGAAAGGAGTATGTTGCCGCCGGCGACGTGTTCCAGGTGGTCCTGTCACAGCGCTTCGAGACCGAGTTCACTTTGCCGGCGTTCTCGCTGTACCGTGCTCTTCGCCGGGTCAACCCGTCACCGTTCCTGTACCACCTTGAGTTTGACCGCTTTGCCGTTACCGGCTCCAGCCCGGAAATCCTGGTCAGGGTGCGCGACGGCAAGGTGGAAATCCGCCCGCTGGCCGGCACCCGGCCACGCGGTGCAACGCCAGCAGAAGACCGCGCGCTGGCCGAGGAACTGCTCGCTGATCCGAAGGAACTGGCCGAACACCTGATGCTGCTGGACCTGGGCCGCAATGATGTCGGCCGCGTGGCCAAGATCGGTTCGGTCAAGGTGACCGACCAGTTCATCATGGAATACTACAGCCAGGTCATGCACATCTCCTCCAATGTCGAAGGCGAACTGGACGACAAGTACGACGCCATTGACGCGCTGAGCGCCGGTTTCCCGGCCGGCACCGTGTCGGGCGCACCGAAAGTGCGTGCCATGGAAATTATCGACGAGCTGGAAAGCACCAAGCGCGGCATCTATGCCGGCTGTGTCGGGTATTTCTCCGCCACCGGCGAGACCGACACCTGCATTGTGCTGCGCACCGCCCTGGTCAAGGACGGCAAGATGTTCGTGCAGGCAGGCGCCGGTGTCGTGGCCGACAGCGTGCCGCAGGCAGAACAGGACGAATGCATCAACAAGGCCAAGGCACTGTTCAGGGCAGCCGAAGAGGCGGTTCGCTTTGCCGGGCGAGCATCGAAAGGGC
>JBPCVV010000209.1:0-11982 GCA_051010195.1 Anderseniella sp.
AAGCTGGCCGGATCCCTGCCCCATTTGGGTTCAAAGGAGCGCAGTTCCTCGCCATCGCCGGGCCGTTCGATCTTGATGACTTGCGCGCCTGCCTCGACCAGAAACAGGGTGGCCATGGGCCCCGGCAACAATGTCGAAAAGTCGAGAACCTTGATACCGCTCAATGGCTGTGCGGATGCTGATGTGCCTGTCATAATTTTTAGATACTGACCCGGAAACCCAAACTACTGTATTCGTGTAGCGGCCAACCCTACTGCGTGCAACACGCCGATTGCAAAATATAAATCAGCCGTTGTGGAACGTTTCAACCTGCCCTAAACAATTTGTGCATCGCAACAAATTCTGAACGCGCCCACGCCGGCCCGAACGACAGCAGGTACCATGAAACTTCCTTCGCAATTTTATAAACCGCTCGCCATCGGCGCGCCTGAACCCATGCGCGAGCCACCGGTCAAAATCGAGCGGATGATTCATTTTCTGCCACCGCAGATCGAAAAGATGCGCAACAAGGTGGCAGACCTGATCTCCCAGGTTGACGTTATCCTGGGAAACCTGGAAGACGCCATCCCGGCCGACGACAAGATTGCCGCGCGCGATGGTTTCATCGAGATGGCGCTGGCACATGATTATGGCAGCACAGGCTTGTGGACCCGTATCAACTGCCTGAACAGCCCGTGGGCCCTCGACGATATCACCAGGATCGTCCTTGAAGCAGGTGACAAGCTGGATGTCATGATGTTGCCGAAAGTCGAAGGCGCCTGGGATATTCAGTACCTGGACCAGTTGCTGGCGCAGCTGGAGGCGCGCGCAGGCGTCACGCAGCCAATCATGATCCACGCCATTCTGGAAACCGCACAAGGGGTCAAGAATGTCGAGGAGATTGCCGCAGCCAGTCCGCGCATGCACGGCATGTCGTTGGGACCAGCTGACCTGGCTGCCTCGCGCGGCATGAAGACCACCCGCGTCGGCGGCGGGCATCCTCACTACGGTGTGTTGGCGGACGGTGCCGGCAACGGAGCCCGGGACAGTTCAGCCCGCCCGTTCTACCAGCAGGACCTGTGGCACTATACCGTCGGCAAGATGGTCGATGCCTGTGCTGCCAACGACATCAAGGCGTTTTACGGGCCGTTTGGCGATTTTTCCGATCCAGACGCCTGCGAAGCTCAGTTCCGCAATGCCTTCCTGCAAGGTTGCCTGGGCGCGTGGTCGCTGCATCCCTCCCAGGTGGAGATTGCCAAACGGGTTTTCTCGCCGGACCCGGAGGAGGTGAAGTTTGCGCTGAGAATCCTGGAAGCCATGCCCGACGGCACGGGCGCGGTGATGATTGATGGCAAAATGCAGGATGACGCCACCTGGAAACAGGCCCGGGTCATCGCGGATTTGGCTCGGCTGGTGGCCGCCAAGGAACCGGATTTGGCTGAAGTTTATGGTTTATGAACGACAACCCGTTCAGCAACTATCAACTTAAATTTTTGAAGGCCGCTTGAATCAAGCCGCAATTGGATGCATTTATAGGGCCATGATCGCGATCAACAGACAGGCACGATTCGGTATCGGGCAGGTGGTAAAGCACCGCCTGTTCCCGTTCCGCGGTGTCATATTCGATGTCGATCCGACCTTCTCCAACACCGAAGAGTGGTGGGATTCGATTCCCGAAGAGACCCGTCCGTCGAAGGATCAGCCGTTTTATCACCTGCTGGCAGAAAACGAAGAGACCGAATACATCGCTTATGTCTCCGAGCAGAACCTGCTGGCAGACGATACCGGTGATCCGGTTCGCCATCCGCAGATCCCGGAGTTCTTCGAAACCTATGATCCGGAGCGGCACACCTACCTGCCGCGCGACAGCGCGACCCACTAGTCACTGGTTGCCGTATCGCAGCGCTTGAAGCGATAGACCTTTCGCAAAATAGCGCCAAGGTATCTGCATGATCAGATTGTTGCACAAGATTGATATGCAACCGCATGGTTTCTATCGCTTTTTTCCACGAATCCGATCTAGATTGTCCGCATGAGTATAATCATTCGACTGGTTTATGGATGCCTGCTCTGGGTGGCGTTGACGGCGCTTGCTCATGCAGAGCCGAAACACGCCATAGCCATGCAGGGTGAACCGGCACTCCCGGCCAACTACACACACTTTCCCTATGTCAACCCGGACGCGCCCAAGGGTGGCGCCTTGCGCATGGCACGCACCGGAAGCTACGACAGCGTCAATCCGTTCATCATCAAGGGCCAGGCCGTGGCCGGCCCCCGCAAGCTGGTATTTGAAAGCCTGTTGGCACGCTCGCGCGCAGAACCATTTACCCTGTACGGTCACATCGCGGAAACCATCGACGTCAATTCAGAGCGCACTGAGGTCACCTTCAGGCTCAATCCAAAGGCCCGGTTTTCCGACGGCGAAGCAATCCAGGCCGATGATGTCGTCTATTCGCTGGAGACCTTGCGTGACAAGGGACGCCCCAATCATCGTACCTACTATTCAAAGGTCACTTCCATCGAGACACCCGATAACCTGACAATCCGGCTCAAACTGGAGCCCGGAGACCGGGAACTGGCGCTCATTCTCGGCCTGATGCCGGTGCTACCGAAACATGTGTTTGAGACACGCGACTTCGAACAGACCACGCTGGAAAAGCTGGTGGGCTCAGGTCCCTATGTGTTCGACAGGATCGATGCCGGCGATCACGTCATCTATCGACGAAATCCGGATTACTGGGCGAAAGACCTGCCCAGCGCACGCGGGCAATTCAATTACGACACCATTCGGTATGACTATTATCGCGATACCCAAGGTGCCTTCGAGGCCTTCAAGAAGGGCGAGGCCATGCTGCGCACCGAGGGCGATGCGTCGCGCTGGGCGGTTGGTTATGCCGATGTCGCGGACAAGCCGGTCACCCTGGAAACCGTCGAAATTGGACTGCCAAAACCGGCTTGGTCACTGGTGTTCAACACCCGCCGAAAGCTGTTTGAGGACAAGCGGGTCCGCGAGGCATTGATCCTGACCTTCGATTTCGAATGGATCAACGAGAACCTGTTTCATGGCAAGATGCAGCGTACGCAGGGGTTTTTCTTCGGCTCTGCACTCAGCGCCATAGGCCGTCCTGCCACTGCCAACGAACGGGACATGCTGGAGTCTGCTGGCGCAGATATCCGTACAAGCATTCTGGACGGTACCTATTCCCTGCCGGTTTCGGACGGGTCCGGACGGGATCGAAACAACCTCCGCAAAGCCCTGAAACTGCTGCACGAGGCAGGATGGAAAACCGGAAAATCCGGCCTTGAGAATACTGCCGGCCAGGGCTTTTCATTTGAAATTACGGTGGCGAGCCGGCCCCAGGAGCGGATTGCTCTTGCCTGGCAACGCATGTTGCGCGCCATCGGCGTCGACATGGCTATCCGCCAGGTGGACTCAGCCCAGTTCCAGCGTCGTCTGCAGACCTATGACTTCGACATGATCCCGTTCATCTGGTCCAATTCCCTGTCGCCGGGCAATGAACAGGCGTTCTACTGGGGGTCTGAGGGACGAATTCAGGACGGCACCCGCAACTATATGGGAGCGGATGATCCGAGCATCGACAAGATGATTACCACGCTCCTGTCGGCGCGAAACAAGGCCTCGTTCGACGATGCTGCCCGTGGCCTGGACCGGTTGCTGCTCGAGGGCCATTACGCGCTGCAACTGTTCCATCCCCCCGGTCAGTGGCTGGCCCGTTGGAACCAGGTGAAGCGTCCCACTCAACCTTCACTCGCAGGCTTTCTACCCGAAACAGGCTGGATTGAAAAACAATGACAGGGTTTACCGGGGAACTGCCACCGGCACGGTTCAACTTGACACGCTACTGCCTGGCACAAAGCGCCCGGGAACGGCCTGACAAGACAGCCCTGACCATTGCCGACGGCTCAGGCTACCAGACACTGGGTTTCGCCGAGATCGAGGATATCGTGCTGCGGCTGGCATCTGCCTTGAGGTTGCTCGGATTTGAACCCGGTGCCCGCATCCTGATCCGCATGGGTAACAGTTTCGATTACGCGGCCGTGTTCTTTGCTGCGAATGCAGCAGGGCTGGTGCCGATACCCGCATCATCAATGCTGTCGGCCGAGGAAATCGGCAGCATTGTGTCAGACTGCCAGGCCGCCGCCATTGTCCACGATGGTGTGCTCGAATTGCCGCCCCTGCCCGCCCCTTGCCGGTTGATCACCCCGGCAGACATTGCGGCGTTCAAGTCGGGCCAGCGCGGCCAGTACGCCGATACCTCAGCCAACACCCCCGCCTACATGGTCTATACGTCCGGGACCGCGGGCCGGCCCAAAGGCGTGCTGCACGCGCAACGCGCCGTATGGGGCCGGCGTCCCATGTACCAGGGCTGGTATGGCCTGACGTCCGAAGACACCATCCTGCACACCGGTGCCTTCAACTGGACCTACACTTTGGGCACCGGGCTTTTTGATCCCTGGGCCAATGGAGCAAGTTCCATCGTCTATACGGGCCCTCGCGACCGATCGATTTGGCTCAAACTGATCGCCGACCTCAATCCCACCATCATCGCATCGGTACCAGCGCTTTATCGCCAGATGCTCAGCGATGGCGGACTCTCACCCGACACGGTTGGCACGCTGCGCCATGGCCTGACGGCAGGAGAAGCGATTTTCCCCGGACTGCAAAGGGAGTGGTTCGAGACCACCGGCATCGCGCTTTATGAAGCGTTGGGGATGAGTGAAATCTCTACCTACATCTCAAGTTCACCGAGTGTGCCGACAAAGCCCGGAAGCCCGGGAAAACCGCAACCGGACCGCAGTATCTGCATCCTGCCGGTGTCCGGCGATGATGAACCGTTGCAGGCAGGCGAAACCGGTCTGATCGGCGTCCATCGCTCGGATCCGGGCATGATGCTGCGTTACTGGGACCGTCCGGATGACGACCAGGCCGTGTATCGCGGCGACTGGTTTGTAGGCGGAGACCTTGGGCATTTCGACGATGACGGTTACATCTGGTATGAAGGCCGCAATGACGATGTGATGACATCATTCGGATATCGCATTTCGCCGCTCGAAGTTGAAATTGCCATCATGCGTCACCCAGCCATCCAGCAGGTGGGCGTAACCGAAGTCGAACTCAATCCCGGCATGAAATTGGTTACGGCTTTTGTCGTGATGCATGAACACGAAAGGTTGACGGCGGCTGACGTGATCGATTTTGCATCCAACTCCCTGGCGCGCTACAAGGTGCCAAAGCAGGTTTTCTTCGTTGCGGCGTTGCCCCAGTCCGGCAATGGCAAGATCATCAGAAAAAGCCTTGCCTCATTGCTCAAGCAAACCAAGGACCACGCAAATGACGACTGAACCTGCTGATGTGATCGAAATCGACGTGATCTCGGATGTTATGTGTCCGTGGTGCTATATCGGCAAGCGGCGCCTGGAAAAGGCACTCGCAATGGTTCCCGGCGTGCCGGTGGATATCCGCTGGCGCCCCTTCCAGCTGGATCACACCATCCCGGAAACCGGCATGGACCGGAAGGAATACCTGCGCAACAAGTTTGGCTCCGACGAGCAGGCAGCACAAGTCTATGGTCCGGTTCGCGCCGCCGGCAAGGATGAGGAAATCCCGTTCGAATTCGACAAGATAACCATCTCGCCAAACACGTTGAATGCACACCGCATCATTCGCTGGGCCATGGCCGAAAGTGTGCAGGACGCCGCCGTCGAGCGGTTGTTTCAACTGTATTTCATCGAGGGCGCCAACCTGACCGACAAGACGGTCCTGGCAGACGCCGCCGTGGAAGCCGGTCTTGAGCGGGCCGTGGTTGAACGCCTGCTGGAAAGTGACGCCGACCTGGAAGAGACCAGGGCAGAAATAGCCCAGGCCCAGCAGATGGGCGTCACCGGCGTACCGGCCTTCATCATCGGCAGCAGATACGCCGTCATGGGCGCACGAGAACCGGAAGCCATCGCGCAGGCAATCGCCGAAGTGGCCAAAGAGCGCGCCTCGCCGGCCGGAAACGCCTAGAACGTCTTGATATACAGCGGCAATTCATCACCATAGTCATCCCAACGAAGATTGGGATCCAATACGACGTGAATGTCAGGCGCTCCCGGACAGATGGATTCCAGCCTCCGCTGAAATGACGGCTGCACGACAGTTTTCGATCCTGCCAGGCACTCCAGCCTAGCTCTCCGGCTGCGCCAGCTTGACCAGTGTCTGCATCAACTGCCGCGTACCGGCCAGCCTGTCGGCAGGAGTATCCCAGGTCCTGATGATCACCAGTTTCATGTCCGGCCGTATCTTGGCGCGGCTGCCCTGGTCGTTGATCCACTGAACCAGAGCATCGGGATTGGGGAACTTGCCATCCCTGAACGTGAACACGGCGCCTTTGGGTCCGGCATCAATGTTGGACACGTTCGCCGTGCGGCACAAAAGCTTCACCGACACGATATCGATCAGGTGTTCGACCTCTTCCGGCAGACGGCCGAACCTGTCCTGGAGTTCCGCTGCGAAGCCGTCCAGCTCCTCTTGTGCCGGAAGATCCGCCAGCCGCCGGTAAACGCCAAGGCGCACCTGCAGGTCGGGAATAAAACTCTCCGGCAGCAGCACGGACGTGCCCACATTGATCTGCGGGGACCATTGTCCATCAGCCTCAATGGCCAACTCGCCGGAGCGCAGCGACGCCACCGCTTCTTCCAGCATGTGCTGGTACAGTTCAAACCCAACCTCCTTGATGTGGCCGGATTGTTCTTCACCGAGAAGGTTGCCGCCACCGCGAATATCAAGGTCGTGGCTGGCCAGGGAAAAACCGGCGCCTAGTGAATCAAGGGACTGCAGCACCTTCAGGCGTTTTTCCGCAGGTGCCGTCAGTGTCTTGTTTGCCGGCACGGTGAACAGCGCATAGGCGCGCTGCTTGGAGCGCCCCACCCTGCCCCTGATCTGGTAGAGTTGCGCCAGACCGAACATGTCGGCCCGGTGCACGATCAGCGTATTGGCCGTCGGTATGTCGAGACCAGATTCAATAATGGTCGTCGCCAAGAGCACGTCATATTGCCGGTCATAGAAGCCGGTCATGACGTCATCCAGTTCCGTTGGTGCCATGCGGCCGTTTGCAATCGCAAATTTCACTTCGGGCACCTGTGCCCTCAAGAAGTCGGCCACCACGGATAGATCGGATATGCGCGGCACAACATAGAAGCTCTGGCCGCCGCGATAGAGTTCACGCAACAGGGTTTCGCGGATGATCACCGGATCGAACGGCGAGATATAGGTCCGCACCGCGAGCCGGTCGAGCGGCGGCGTGGTAATCAGCGAAAGCTCACGCACGCCCGACAAGGCAAGCTGCAGGGTACGCGGGATGGGTGTCGCGGTAAGCGTAAGCACATGCACGTCAGCGCGCATCTCCTTGAGCTTTTCCTTGTGCTTGACGCCGAAGTGCTGCTCCTCGTCGATGATCAGTAGGCCCAGATCACGGAATTTAACATCCTCCGCCAACAGGGCATGGGTGCCGATCATGATGTCTACGGTCCCGTCTGCAATGCCGTTCTTGGCTTCATTGACGTCCTTGCGGCTGACCAGCCGGGACGCCTGGGCAACACTGACCGGCAAGCCCTTGAAGCGTTCCACGAATGTCGCGTAGTGCTGGCGCGCCAGCAAAGTCGTCGGCACAACGACGGCAACCTGCTTGCCTGCCATGACGGCAATGAAAGCCGACCGCAACGCCACTTCTGTCTTGCCAAACCCGACATCACCGCAGATCAGCCGGTCCATAGGCCGGCCCCGCGCCAGGTCGGATACGACCGCGTCAATGGCGGTCAACTGATCGTCGGTTTCCTCGTACGGAAAGCGCGAGGCGAACTCGTCATAGATGCCATCCGGCAGGTTGAGAATTTCGCCATTGCGCAGCTCGCGCTGGGCGGCAGTCTTGATCAGTTGGCTGGCAATCTCCCGTACCCGTTCCTTAAGTTTGGCCTTTCTCGCCTGCCAGGCCACACCGCCGAGCTTGTCGAGATTGACACCGGCTTCGTCAGATCCGTAGCGCGACAACAGTTCAATGTTTTCCACCGGCAGGAACAGCCTGTCACCGCCATGATATTGCAGGAACAGGCAGTCATGTGGTGCACCTTGCACGTCGATGACCTTCAGGCCTTCGAAGCGACCAATACCATGGTCCACGTGGACGACAAGGTCACCTGAATTGAGAGATGCCAGCTCGGATATGAAATCACTGGCCTTGCGCTGGCGCTTGGCGCGCCGCACCAGCCGGTCGCCGAGAATGTCCTGCTCGGCAATCACCGTCAGTTCGTCGGTTTCAAAACCTGTCTCCAGCCCAAGCACAACGACGGAAACCATGTCCCTGGACCGTTTGAGCGCTTCAGGACCGTCTGTGGCCGCTACTACCAGGCCCAATTCGTGATCCTTCAGGATGCCAAGCAACCGGTCACGCGACCCTTCGGTCCAGGCTGCCAGCAAGACCCGCTTGCCCGATTTTTGTTGCGCGCGTACGTGATCAACCACTGCGTCATAGACATTGCGGCCCGCTTCTGCCCGTTCGGCAGCGAAACTTCGGCCCTGCCGGCCCTGAGCTGAAATCACCCGCAGGGTTGATGCCTCCGGCGCTTCAAACGGCGTCAAGGCTATCACCGGGTACCGGGCAGCAAGATCGGTCCAGGTCTCACTGGTGAGGAACATTTTCTCAGGCGGCAACGGCTTGTAGACCGGCGCGCCGAACGTATCCTTGTCAAGCGCTTCTATGCGGGCCTGGTAATATTCATCGATCTGAGCATTGCGGGCCTCGATGGACTCGTCCGCCAGGTGGTCCATGGTGATGACGCAGTCACCGGCATAATCCAGCACGGTTTCCAGTTGTTCGTAAAACAGCGCCAGCCAATGCTCCACGCCCTGATAGCGCCGGCCGGCAGATACGGCCTCATAGACCGCATCGTTCATGCCGGAGCCGGAAAACTGTGCGGTGTAAGCCGTGCGGAATTGCGCAATGGTGTCATCGTTCAGCAACACTTCGCTGGCCGCATCAAGCTTCAGGCCGTGCAACTGACCTGTGGTGCGCTGCGACTGGGCATCGAAACTGCGGATCGATTCCAGTGTGTCGCCAAAGAAATCAAGCCTGACTGGTTCATCGCTGCCGGGAGGATAAATGTCGATGATCCCGCCCCTAATCGCGAAGTCACCCGGATCGACGACCGTACCGGTGCGCGAAAACCCGTTAATCGCCAGGTATTTCTGCAACTGTGTGGTATCCACCCGGTTGCCCGGCAGGGCCTCGAAACTGGCGGATCTGACGATGTCACGCGGCGGCACTTTCTGGACAATGGCGTTCGCGGTTGTCAGCAGAACCGCTGGTTTGTCGATGCTGCCTGCCGCCAGTTTCGTCAACGCACTCATGCGCCTGGCCAGAATGTCTGCGACAGGCGACACCCGGTCATAGGGTAGGCAGTCCCACGCCGGAAACTCGATGATATTCACATCAGGCGCAAAAAAAGAAATCGCTTCACCAATCATGGATGCCCGCTGGTCATCGCGTGCCACGTGCACGACGAGACGGTCTGCGGCAAGCCGGGCAATGTCGCCTGCAACCTTGCCGTCAATCCCTTCCGGCGTGCCGGAAACAATCACCTTGCCGGGCGACGTGATCGCGCTTTTGAGTTCGACGGATTTCATTCAAGGTTTTCCGAAAAACGTTTCGTCAAACCGGGCAGACAGCATCTCCTGCAGCAGCGGCGATTGCTGGTCGTCCGGCACCGGTTGCGCACCAGTCAGCCAGGCAAGCAGGTCCTGATCCGGAATATCCAGAATCCGTTCCAATTCCTGCAGTTCGGCCTCGTCAGATCGTGCAACCCTGTTCTGCACGAACGTGCCCACAACAATATCCATCTCCTTGATACCGCGATGGCAGGCCCGCCAGACAATGCGCTTGCGCCGGTTTTCGTCAGTTACAGTCACAGTTTGTGTCCTGTGGAGAGGGTATGTTGAGATTGGAAATATCGTGCCCGGCGGTTTATGAAAGAACCGCACATGAAACGCAACCGGGCAAAACGACTGTCCTGACAACCTACCACAAGAATCCAGGCAACCATGCGACCGGAAATCCTGAACAGGTATTTTGCCTCCGCCAGCGTACTGAAAGGTATCGGTGCGAAGGTTGAAAAGACACTGGCCGGTCTTGTCCGTCCACAAAGCGGCGAACCGGGTTCTGCCGACCTGCCCGCCCGCCTGGTTGATCTGATCTTTCATCTGCCGGTCGGTATCATTGACCGGCGCAACCGCCCCACCATCAACTCCCTGCCGCAAAACGGCATCATCACTATTGAGGCGCAGGTGGGACGGCATAAACCACCGCCACGACACAACAAGCGGGTGCCCTACCGAATTGAGGTCTTTGATGACACCGGCACCCTGCCGCTGGTGTTTTTCCACTCACATGGGCCTTACCTGGAACGAACCCTGCCGGAAGGCGAGACCAGGTTCATTTCCGGCAAGATCGAGTGGTATGGCGGCACGCCACAGATCGTTCATCCCGACCACATCCTGACGGCTGAACAATTTTCGGATATGCCATTACTGGAACCGGTTTATCCCCTGACCGCAGGCGTATCGGGCAAGATCCTCGGCAAGGCTATCAGGCAGATACTGGACGACGTGCCAGAGCTGCCGGAATGGCAAGACGCGGCATGGCTTGCGGCTCGCGGACTTCCCGAGTTCCAGGACGCCCTGGACACCCTGCACAATCCAAAAGACACAACCGACCTTGAACCCGACAGCCCGGCACGACAACGCCTGGCCTATGATGAACTGCTGGCCAATCAGCTTGCCTTGTCTTTGGTGCGCCGGCACATGAAACGGGCATCTGGAAGATCCGTCAGTGGCGATGGCAAGGCGCGGCAGGCCATCATCGACGCTTTGCCGTTTTCGCTCACTGTCAGCCAGGAATTCGCCATCTCGGAAATCCTGGCTGACATGGCATCGCCGGACCGCATGCTGCGATTGCTGCAGGGTGACGTCGGCTCGGGCAAGACAATTGTCGGCCTGCTGGCAATGGCAACCGCCGCCGAGGCCGGCGCCCAGTCCGCCCTGATGGTGCCGACCGATATCCTGGCCCGCCAGCACATCACCGGCATCGAACCGCTGGCCCGCGCTGCTGGTCTCAGGGCGGCGGTGCTGACCGGCCGTGAAAAGGGGGCGACGCGCCAGCAGATTAGCGATGGTCTTGCATCGGGAGATATCCACATCCTGATCGGAACCCACGCCTTGTTTCAGGAAGGTGTTGATTTCGCCGATCTGGGCCTCGTCATCATCGATGAGCAGCACCGCTTCGGCGTGCATCAGCGCCTGGCGCTGCAATCCAAGTCGAAACGCCCCAGCGACCTGCTGGTGATGACGGCTACGCCTATTCCACGCACCCTTGCCCTGACCGCCTATGGCGACATGGACATAACTCGCCTGACCGGCAAACCGGCCGGCCGCAAGCCGATCGACACCCGGGTGATGCCGCTGGAAAAGCTGGACCAGGTTGTGGACGGGCTCGAAAGGGCAATCTCGCAAGGCAAACGCGCCTACTGGGTATGCCCTCTGGTTGAAGAAAGCGATTTCATCGACAAGACCGCCGCAGAAGCACGGTTCGCCAGCCTGCAAGCCCGATTCGGTGACCGGGTCGGCCTGGTGCACGGCCGCATGAAAGGCACCGAAAAAGACGCTGCAATGGGCCGCTTCAAGGCGGGAGATCTATCCATCTTGGTATCAACCACGGTTATCGAAGTCGGCGTCGACGTCCCCGAAGCCTCGATCATGATCATAGAAAACGCCGAGCGCTTCGGACTGGCCCAGTTGCATCAGCTTCGTGGCCGTGTCGGGCGCGGCTCGGATGCATCCAGTTGCGTGCTGATCTATGACGGCGTGCTGGGCGAGACCGCTGCCGCCCGCCTGAAAACCATGCGCGAAACCGAAGATGGTTTCATCATTGCTGAAGAAGACCTGAAACTACG
>JBPCVV010000210.1:0-7844 GCA_051010195.1 Anderseniella sp.
TTTTTTCCATCCCATCTGTGGCACAGGGCCAATCCGATACTGTGGGGAAGACGATTTGCACTGGTGGGCTGGATGAAGGGCAAACACGCGCTTCGATGACACGCCGGAAGCTCTCAATTGAACCCGACCGGATTCACCCCGATGTCGCGCATGGTGCGGGCATCGATGCGGCTGCTGGCCAGCAGGCCGTGATGCTTGTTGGAACGGAACAGACGCCGTGCGGAACCCACGATGGTTTTGGTGAAGCTGGTGTGATGCTGCGAGGTCATGGCCATATTCCTTTTAAGAGGAGCTGTTTTTCTGTGCCGTTGTGATGACCTTGGGACAGTATGCTGCCGGAAGATGTGCAATTCATCACCCTGCACGCATTGCGTGATCAAGCCGCGTGTACCGACATTAAGATTCTCGCATTCTTCAAATGCCGGTTTTCAGCCACTAGGCAGCAAAAACATCACAATGTGGAAACTTGTCTTGCATGACGGAGCATACCTTCTAGTGTGGCGGCACTGCCCGCTGGATTGAGTTGAGACCGGGCGTTTAGGGAGAAAACAATGACTGATATTTCGAAGGCGAAAACCGCTGTCGCGTCACGCCGCAAGTTCCTCACCGGAGCCGGTGTGGCAACTGTTGCCGGCCTTGCTGCCCCCAGCATTGCGCGCGCGGAACCAAAGGTAATCAAGATGCAGGCCGCCTGGGGCGGAGGTATTTTCCTCGAGAATGCCCAGTCCTACGTCAATCGCGTCAACGCGATGGCTGCCAAGGACCTGAAAATCGACCTGCTGCCGGTGAACTCGGTGGTCAAAACCAGCCAGATGCAGGACGCGGTTCACCGCGGCGTGCTCGACGCTGCCCACTATGTGCCGGCCTACTGGTACTCCAAGTCCAAGTCCGCCTCCCTGTTCGGCACCGGCCCGTGCTTCGGCTGGTCGTCCCAGGAAGTGCTCGGCTGGATCCATTACGGCGGTGGCCAGGAACTGTTTGACGAACTGATGGGCTCACTTGGCCTCAACGTGGTGTCGTTTTTCAACTCGGCCATGCCGGCTCAGCCGCTTGGCTGGTTCAAGGAAGAGATCAAGGACGCTTCGCAGATGAAGGGCCTGAAATACCGCACGGTTGGTCTGGCTGCTGACGTTCTGCTCGAAATGGGCATGTCGGTTGTACAGTTGCCCGGCGGTGAAATTCAGCCCGCCATGAAGTCCGGCCTGATCGACGCGGCCGAGTTCAACAACCCGACCTCTGACCGCGACTTCGGCATGCAGGATGTCTCCAAGCACTATCACTTGGCCAGCTTCCACCAGAGCCAGGAGTTCTTCGAGGTCACCTTCAACAAGCAAATGTTCGAAGGCCTGCCGGAAGAACTGAAGGCCATTCTGAAATTCGCCTCGGAAGCGGAAAACTCCAACTTCTACTGGAACAACACCAAGCGCTATGCAGACGATCTGGTGAAACTGCGCGACGACCAGGGCGTCAATGTTTACCGCACCCCGGATTCGGTGATGTCAGAGCAGTTGAAGGCCTGGGATATTGTGGTAGACCGCATTTCCAAGGAAGATCCGTTCTTCGCCAAGGTCATTGATTCGCAGAAGACATACGCCAAGAATGTGATGAATTACCTGAACCTGAACCAGCCTGACTACAAGCTGGCTTACAAGCATCACTTCAGCTGATTACAATTTGTCCCCGCATCCTCAAGGGTGCGGGGGCGAAAGCTTCGGCCATCCAGAACCTGCGGTGAGCCGACAAACAGATTTAAAATAATTTTATTCTGTGTGGGCATATCCCGGAACAGTGGGCACCGGGTCTTGAAGTAAACAGGAAAACCAATTTTGGGAGCGCGGTTCAGGCTTGGCCAGAGCCGGCACGCTGTAGGGAGGCGAACCCGTGATATCCGTTATTCACACCATCGAAAGCCTGAGCATCTGGGTCGGTCGTGCCTTCGGCTGGTGCATCCTGATCCTGACATTCTCGGTGTCCTATGAGGTATTCGTGCGCTATGTGCTGAATGCGCCGACCGTGTGGGCATTTGACATGATGGTGCAGATGTATGGCGCCCTGTTCCTCATGGCCGGACCCTACGCGCTGGCCCAGGACACCCATGTGCGCGGCGATGTTCTGTACCGGCTGCTGCCGGTCAAAACCCAGGCGACGCTGGATTTCATCCTGTATATAACCTTCTTCTTCCCCGGCATGTTGGCGCTGTTCTGGTTCGGTGCCGAGATCGCCAGAGACAGCTGGCGCTATCTGGAGGTCAGCTGGAACTCGCCTGCGCGCATCCAGATCTACTTCTTCAAGACCCTGATTCCGCTGGCCGGTTTCCTGATGATCGTTCAGGGCATTGCGGAAATACTGCGCTGCTGGAAGGCAATGCGCGAAGGTATCTGGCTGGAACGGCTCGAGGACGTGCGCGAGACCGAAGACCTGCTCGCGGCTCCCGATCCGGTTGCCGACAAATCCTGATTAATTGCTGTTTACCCGCGCCGTTGCCGCTGGAGTTCAATAGAAAATGACGAACCCTGAAGTCGCCATCCTCATGCTGTCCCTGTTCATCGTTCTGGTGCTGCTGGGCTTTCCGATTGCGTTTACCCTCATCGCCATGGGGGTCGGCTTTGGCTACTACGCCTATTACAAGGCTGATTCGATCAGCACGTTCGGCGATTTTTTCCAGAACCAGATTTTCTACCTGTTGAACCAGAACACCTATTCGGTGATGGAGAACGACACGCTTGTCGCCATCCCGCTGTTCCTGTTCATGGGCTATGTGGTCGAGCGCGCCAATATCATCAACAAGCTGTTCTACTCGCTGCAGATGGCCGCCCGCAATCTGCCCGGGTCCATGGCCATCGCCGCCCTGGTCACTTGTGCCGTGTTTTCAACCGCGACCGGCATTGTCGGCGCTGTCGTTACCCTGATGGGCCTGCTGGCGTTCCCGGCCATGGCCAATGCCAACTACAACAAGGAATTTGCTTCCGGTGTCATCTGTGCAGGGGGCACGCTCGGCATTCTGATCCCGCCGTCCATCATGCTGATTGTGTATGCAGCAATCGCCGAACTGTCGCCGCTGAGGCTCTATGCAGCCGCGGTGTTCCCGGGGCTCATCCTCGCCGGTTTCTACATCGTCTACGTGATCATCCGGGTCACCATCAACCCGGGCATTGCGCCGAAACCGAAACAGGAGGATATCCCGCCGGTTCGCGAAATCTACATGAATCTGCTGATATCATTCGTGCCATTGACGGTACTGATCATGCTGGTGCTGGGCTCCATTCTCGGCGGCCTAGCGACGCCGGCTGAAGCTGCCGCCATGGGCTCGCTTGGCGGCCTGGTGCTGGCGCTGATCTACGGCGCTCTCAACTGGTCGATGCTCAAGCAATCAGTTTATCTCACCGCCAAGGCGACGGCCATGGTGTGTTGGCTGTTTGTCGGCTCCTGGACATTTGCATCGGTGTTTTCCTATCTCGGCGGTCATGACGTAATCGCTGAATGGGTCGCTTCTTTCAACCTTGCGCCGTGGCAGTTCCTGGTCATGGCCCAGGCCATCATCTTCCTTCTGGGCTGGCCACTGGAATGGTCTGAAATCGTCATCATCTTCGTGCCGATTTTCCTGCCTTTGCTCGACCAGTTCGGCGTCAACCCCTACTTCTTCGCCATGCTGGTTGCGCTGAACCTGCAAACCTCGTTCCTGACCCCGCCCATGGCCATGTCGGCCTACTACCTGAAAGGGGTGCTAAAAGGCCAGATCGAGCTGATGCAGATTTTCCGGGGCATCATGCCGTATCTGGGCATCGTGATCATGACCATGGTGCTGATGTACCAGTTCCCGGGCATTGCGTTGTGGTTCCCGGACTACCTGTTCGGCGAGTATCAGAGATAACTGCCGGTGATCTGAAAGGCCTTACGCCCGAAAATGTTGTGTCAACTCACAGCCAGTGAAGCCAGGCGGCAGATTGCCGACGGCCTGATCACCTCGCAGCAGCTGGTTGAGGCCTGTCTGGAGCGGATCGCTGAAACCGACACCGGAATCGGCGCCTGGGTGCATCTTGACGCCGAACACGCCGTTGCCCAGGCCCGCGAGCTGGATGAGTTGCGCCGCAAGGGCCGCACGCCGGGGCCGCTGCACGGCGTACCGGTGGGCCTGAAAGACATATTCGACGTCAAGGACATGCCGACCGAATGCGGCAGCCCTGCCCGCGCCGGCACAATCGCAGACATCGACTGCCAGGTGACCGCAAGGCTTCGCCAGGCCGGCGCAGTCATCATGGGCAAGACGGTAACCACCGAGTTTGCCTTCCTGAACCCGGCTGATACCTCAAACCCGCACAATCCCGCCCATACACCCGGCGGCTCATCGAGCGGGTCTGCCGCGGCTGTGGCTGCCGGTCATGTGCCGCTGGCCATCGGCAGCCAGACCAACGGATCCACCATCAGGCCTGCCTCGTTCTGCGGCATTTTCGGCTTCAAGCCCACCCGGGGCATGATTTCCCGCACCGGGGTGCTGCAGACATCCGTCACCCTGGATCAGGTCGGCGTGTTCGCCCGCTCGCTGGAAGACGTGTCTCTGCTGGCCGATGCCTTGTCCGGCTATGATCCGCACGACCCGGCAAGCCTGCCGCGTCCCCTGCCCTCTGCCACCGCCGGGCTGACGCGTGAACCGCTGGTCGAGCCCAACCTGGTATGGCTGGACATGCCATACCATGACCGCCTTGCCGATGACGCGCACACCGGATTGGAGGACATGCTGGCCGCGCTCGGCGACCGGGTCGAACGCATTGCCGCGCCAAAGTCGGTCGCCGCCCTGGTCGGTCATCAGAAAACTGTCCACGAATATGAGATCGCCCGGCATCTTGCCGGTGATTTCGAGCGCCACTGGGATGTCATCAGCGACACGCTGAAACCGGTTGTGGAGCGCGGCCGGGCCTACACGGACGCCCAGTACGCCGAAGCCCTGTCCATGGTGGCCGGTGCAGAAAGTTATTTCGAAGAGTTTTTCCATGACTACGATGCGGTAATCGCACCGTCGGCAGCCGGTGAAGCGCCACTGAAAAGAGATGGCACCGGCGATCCGGTATTTTGCACTGTATGGACCGCGGCAGGCCTACCGGCTGTCAACCTGCCGCTGTTGTCCGGTGCCGCCGGTTTGCCCATCGGCGTACAGCTGATAGGCTCAGGCGAACAGGATGACCGCCTCATGACCACCGCGCAGTGGTTGTTAAGTTCCCTGGCAGCAAATCAATGATCAACACCTGAACCGGTGCAGCACGGAGTAAGCAAACATGGACATGAAGAATATCAGGAAGATCACCGGCTTTGTCGGCGTGGCGCTGTTGTTCACCTTCATCCTCGGGCTGGCACACAGCATCTCGACCGGGTTTGCCGGGTTCTGGGGTGGCCTGCCGTTCTGGATCATCGCCGTCTCGGTCCTGTCAATGGTGGCTTATGACTACTGGGACGAATGCATCCGCAAACCCTGAATTCTACGCCATCCCATTTTCAATGAATCGAAGCAGGCATGTCCAAACCGACCGTCTGGATTTCCAGAAAACTCTCCGACAATACACAAGCCCGCGCCGCACGCGACTATGACGTCATTCTCAACGAAGATGATGTGATTTCCAGCGCCGACGACATTGTCGCCATGAGTGCTCAGGTGGACGCGATCTTGCCGTGCCATTCGGAAATTTTCACCGCCGATGTCGTGGCCAGACTGTCAGAGCGCACGAAGATCATCGCCAATCATTCTGTAGGCGTGGATCACTGCGATCTTGACGCGTTCAGGCAGAGAGGCATCGTCGTCACCAACACGCCGGACGTGCTGTCTGACGCCACTGCCGAGATTGCCATGCTGCTGATGCTCGGCGCAGCACGCCGCGCACCGGAAGGCGATCTGATGGTGCGGTCGGGCAACTGGAAATCCTGGAGCCCGTCTTTCATGGTCGGCACCCAGGTGACCGGCAAGCGCATCGGCATCGTCGGCATGGGACGCGTCGGACAGGTGATGGCGCAACGCTGCCGGGGTTTCGATATGGAAGTGCACTACCATAATCGTTCCAGGCTCCCGGCTGAGCTGGAACACGGCGCCAGCTATCACGAGCAAATAGAGACCCTGCTGCCCGTATCGGACTTCCTGTCACTGCATTGTCCGGCAACACCTGACACAACCGGCCTGATGAACGCTGACCACCTTGCCCTGCTGCCGACAGGTGCGATCATTGTCAACAGCGCGCGCGGAGCACTCATCGTCGAGGACGATCTTGTGGCCGCCATCAGGTCAGGCCACATTGCGGCAGCCGGGCTGGATTGCTTCGTAACCGAGCCCGGCGGAAACCCGGCGTTTGCCGATCATGCCAACATCTTCATGCTGCCGCACATCGGCAGCGCCACCCGCGAAACCCGCGATGCCATGGGCTTCAGGGCACTGGACAACCTGGATGCCTTTTTCGCCGGCGAGGAGCCGCGCGACCGGCTGGTCTAGACCAGCCGAGTGCCGTCTCATCAGTTACTTCTTGAACTTGATACCGTTCAATTCACCGACAACGTCGGACATCATCGGCATGTGGCGCTCGCCATCGCCCTTGGCGACGGCCATGGCATAGGATTGTTTCACCGCCGGCGCGACCATGGCTGCCATGCCGGATGCCTCGATCATGTTGTTGAAATAACGCTGGTCCTTGAGGCAGTTGCGAATGGCGAATTCATGCGCCTTGGGATCGCGGCCGATCACCCACTTGCTCATGTTCTCAAAATTACCGCAATACATGCCGCCTGCCTTGACCACATCGTAAAGCGTCTGCTGGTCGACGCCGGTCTTGGTGCACGCCGTGTAGGCCTCCGCCCAAACCGCGGAATACGACATGGCGATGAAATTATTGATCAGCTTGATCTTGTGGCCGTTGCCCAGCGGGCCGACAGGAATGATGTTCTCCGCCCAGGTTTCGATCAGCGGGCGAAGCTGTTTCAGGGTTTTCGCATCAGAACCGACAAATGTGTTCAACCGGCCCTCTTCGGCTTCTTTCGGTGTGCGCCCGAGCGGCGCATCGATCAGCTTGACACCGATGGACTTCAATTCCGCTGCCAGCGCCAGGGTGGATGTCGGATCCGAGGTCGACGTATCGACGACGATGGTTCCCTTTGCGGCACCTGCGGCTATGCCGGACTTGCCACGCACCAGTTCTTCAACCTGCGCCGATGACGAAACGCAGATAAAGATGACATCGCTTGCCTTGGCCAGGGCAGCGGCGGTCTTTGCCTCCTTGGCTCCGCGCTTGACCAGGTCGGTAACCGGCTTGCGGTTCTTGTGCCCCATGATCGTCAGGTCATAGCCGGAGGCGAGGATGTTCTTGGCCATGCCGTGGCCCATCAGGCCGACACCGATGAATCCGACACGTGGTTTGCTGCTCATGATTGTGTTTCCTTTGGTTTGGTTGAATCAGGATGATTGAAAGGTTTCAGAATTGCCAGCGCGCGTTCAACTATGGCGTCGGGTTTTTCGGCAATATCCAGGCTGATGGCTGCCTCGTCTGCCTCCGGCGCCTGCAGGGTGGCCAGCTGACTGTCCAACAGGCCGGCTGGCATGAAATGCCCGCGCCGCTCGTTCATGCGCGCCTGCAGCAGAGATCTGCCGCCGGTCAAATGGACCAGCTTCATATTGCCGCCTGCCGTGCGCAGCCTGTCGCGATAGCTGCGTTTGAGGGCTGAACACGACACCACCACACAAGGCGCAACCGACAGCAAACCGCCAGCCTTCGCCGCAATGGCATCCAGCCAGGGTCTACGGTCGTTGTCGTCAAGCGGGATACCCGCCGACATTTTTTTCTTGTTGCTATCGGGATGCAGTTCGTCCCCTTCGA
>JBPCVV010000211.1:0-6591 GCA_051010195.1 Anderseniella sp.
GTCGACGCAAAACCGCATGTCCGGCCCGTCCACGACAATGCAGGTGTTCAGTCGGCCGCCGGAACCGAATGCGTCTCCGGAGCCTGCAAATGTCACGGTTACACTCATCACGACATGACCCTGTTGCGTTGCCGTCAACCGTTAACCAGTGTCGAATTTCCTGGACCAGCACGGGACGCATGAACGTTCAGATATAGTGGCCATCAAGCTGCTGCAAGCGCAATAGCCGATACCTGCCATGCATTACCGATTTGCCGGCGCGCCGGGTGCCGGTACAGCATCAAATGTACTGGCTTCGGAGGCGATTCCGGCGATGTCCCTGATCAGGGCCTCCTCCCGGTCGCGCCGATAGACCGAAACAAACTCTATCGGCTTGAAGCGCGGCAAGGTCTGGATGACCATCAGTTCGCCACGGTCTATTTCACGCTGGTAGATGCTTGGCGGCAACAGGCTGATACCGAGACCGGACACGGTAAGGGCAAGCACCACTCCAAGGCTGTTGCAGACGTCCATGCGGCGCGGTTCGGCGCGGTTGCCGAGAAACCAGTTTTCGATAATCTCATGCAGTATGGAATCCTGTGACAAGGTGATGATCGGCCAGGTTTCGAGTTCCTTCGGCGTCAGCGTCCGGTTTGCCGGTATGCCGAGATTGGGGCTTGCCAGCCAGGAATACTGCGCCGTGCCGAGATGATTGACCACCATGTTCGCCCCGCGGGCGGGACCCGGCAGCAACAGAAGATCCATTTCACCTGAATCAAATTTTTCCCAGAGGCCGACCGTCAGGTCCACGACAGACTCCACGACCAGTCCGGGGTAGGTTTCATTGAGCCTTGCGATAAAATCAGGAAGCCAGGTAAGAGCCACGGTTTCACCGACGCCGACGCGGATACGCCCGGAAACTGCCTCGGCGTTGCCGATGCGTGTCTGGGCTTCCGACGACAGTGCCAGAATACGTTCGGCATATTCCATCAGATCCCGGCCCTTGAGTGTCAAGCGGGTTGCCCGCCTAGGCTCCTCGAACAGCTCAGCCCCCAGCACCTGTTCAAGGTCCTGAATACGCATCGAAACAGCCGGCTGGCTGGAGTTCAGCCGTTTCGCTGCAGCACTGAAACTGTTGAGCCGCACCGTCCAGACGAAAGCTTCCAGTTGTTTCAAGTTCATGAGCTTGCTCCTGGTCTTCTTTGTATAAGAAAATCTGATGAAATACAATTCGATATAATAATTTGAAATGATTGAAGAAATTTGTCACGCTTTAGTGGGAGCAAGACTAGGCGCTAGAGAGCCGTAGGCGCACATAATGTGCGTCGAGAACAGGCTCCGCCGTCAGTTCAAACTGGCGGCCATGGGAGGTGACAACCGTGTCTGCGGACCGGATTCACGGAGACCAGGTCAACCTGAGTGACCTTCGTCGCATTTTGGGTGATGACCCGGAATATGCGTCACTGGTGGCTAATTTCCGTATTCCGCCCGTAGATTTCTACAATATGGCAACTGATACGGTTGACCGTCACGCTCGAGGCGACCATGCCGATGCGGTGGCGCTGGTCTGCGATCTGCAAGATGGCCCGATTGAGACCTATAGCTATGCCGAACTTTCCCGGCTTTCAGACAGATTTGCCGCCTATCTGCGTACCAAAGGCGTGGGCCGCGGCGATGTCGTCGCGTGTTTTTGCGGGCAGGGGCTGGAGACGGCCCTGACCCATCTGGCAGCCTACAAGCTGGGTGCAGTTGCAGCTCCGTTGTCACAGCTCTACGGCCCCGGCGCCATAGCGCATGTCCTTGAGGACTGTCAGGCGGCCGCCGTCGTAACCCAGCGCGAACTGTGGGACCGGGTCGCTGACGTTCGCGACACTCTCGCGAAAAATTGTGTGATCATCGCCTCCGGCGGGAACATTGACGGCGAGTTTTCTTTTGAAACGGCCCTGGAAACCGAGGCTGGCGGTTTCGTTGCTGAGCCCACGGCCGCAGATGACCCTGCCTTGTTGCTCTATACGTCCGGCTCCACCGGCATGCCGAAAGGCATCCTCCACCGCCAGGCTCTCCTGCGTGGTTACCTTGCATCCGTCTCCCTGTTTTATGAAATGGAAATGAACGACCGGGGACGCGTATTGTGGACGGTGTCCGACTGGTCATGGGTTGCGGGCATCTTCAACGTCATGCTGACGGGCTGGTATTTCGGTCAGACGGTCGTCGCCGGTCCGACCCGCTTTTCAGCCGAATGGGCATTTGATTTCATGGCCCGGCATGGGATCACCCATTGCTTCCTGACACCGACGGCGCTGAAGCGAATGACCGCCATCGACGACCCGCGCAAACGCTGGCCTGACCTGGCGCTGCGGGCCATTGGCACCGGTGGTGAGCCCCTGCCAGGTGCCGTGCTTGACTGGGCTGACAGGTTTGGGGTGCCCATCAACGAGTTCTACGGTCTCACTGAGGTTAACCACCTGATTGGCAATTGCCGGGCCCTTTGGCCGATCAGGTCGGGATCCATGGGGCGCGCCTATCCGGGCCACACTGTTGTGGTGATCGACGAAAACGGTGATCCGGTTGCCGATGGAACTTTGGGTGAAATTGCCGTCAGTGACGATGACCCGACGCTGTTCATCGGGTATTGGCGGCAACCGGAACGCACCAACCAGATGCGGTGCGGAAGCTGGATACGCACCGGCGATTTCGCCTACCGCGACGAGGACGGCTATTACTGGTTCAAGGGACGCAATGACGACCTGATCAAAAGCGCCGGATTTCGCATCGGTCCGGCTGAGGTCGAAGATGCACTCATACATCACGAAGCAGTGGCTGAAGCCGCGGTCATCGGCAGCCCGGACGAGGATCGCGGCCAGGTCGTCAAGGCCTTCATCCGGCTGCAGGACGGCCAAGTGGCAAGTGACGAACTGGCCCGCACCCTACAGGATCACATCAAGACCAACCTGGCGGTTTTCAAGTATCCCAGGCGCATCGAATTCGTCGACAGTTTTCCACTGACCAGCACAGGCAAAATCAATCGTCGGGCACTGCGGGAACAGGAGGTCGCAGCCGGCTAGGGAACAATCGGATCAGTAACAAAAAAGTGTCGGCCGCCTCCGGACGGACCGTCATATGACAAACAACAATTGTCCGGACAACTGCGTAGTAATTCACAGGAGGAGACAACATGATGACGCTAAGAAAAACCCTGCTTGCTGCAGCCTTGCCCATCGCAATGCTGCTGGCTGGAACAAGTTCCGCCATGGCGGAAATGACCTTGCGAATGAGCCATCAATGGACAGAAAACAATGCAGGTTCCAAAATCGACAAATGGTTCGCCGACGAAATTGAAAAACGCACAAACGGCGAAGTGAAGATCAAGATTTTCTGGGCCGAAGCACTTGGCAAGGCGAAGGAGAATCTGGCTCTGCTGCAACAAGGCGCGATTGACATGGCCGCCATGTCTCCCGGTTACTTCCCGGCGCAGATGCCGTTTTATGCGGCCCCCAACTCCATCCCGATGACCATGGATGAAGTGCCGCATGCCACCGAGTTGATGAAGCGGCTGATGCTGGAGGTGCCGATCTACCAGGAAGAGACCAAGCGCAACGGCATCAAGGCGCTGTTCTTCCACCATCTCAATCCCTACAAGCTGGTGTGCAAGGAAGCCGTGACAACCGTTGACGGGATGAACGGCAAGAAGATGCGAACCTGGGGCAAGGACATGCCGCGCATGGTGCAGGCCGCAGGCGGCACACCGGTGACCTTGTCGCTGCCGGAAATCTATGAAGGCCTCAGCCGTGGTGCCGTGGATTGCGCACCCTTTGCGGTGGACCTCGTGGTCAACTACAAGATTTACGAGGTTGCCAAGCACATCTCGAACATTACCTTGTGGCTTGGCCCTTCGACAGGCATCTGGATATCCCAGTCGGCATGGTCCAAGATGACCCCCGAACAGCAGGACATATTCGTCAAGACAGGTCTTGAAGCCGCCGAGCGCGACCGTGAAGCGGTAATCGCGGCCGGCGATGCAGCGATCGCAACGTTGAAAGAAAAAGGCGTGACGATGCATGATTTCCCTGCTGAAGAGGCAGCCAAATGGCGCGCCGCCAATCCGGACTTCTTCGCCGACTTCATTGCGGAGATGGAGAAAAAGGGATGGGGCGACGATGCACGCAAGACAGTCTCTATCTGGAAAGAAGTGACCGGCAGGTAATCTGCCGTCATTGTGTCTCCCTTGCTTTCCGGCGCGGAATGACCCGCGCCGGCGGGCAAAGGTGCCTTCCCGATAACGGAGTAACGCGATGGCCCAACAACAATCGATCGCAGTCAACTGGCTCATGAAAATCAACCTCGGCTGCGCCTTTCTCTCCGGCATCGCCTTGCTGCTGATGATGGTTGCCGGCGCAGTTGATGTTGTCGGCACTAACCTCGATATCATCGGTCTGTCGAGCCGACCGGTACCGGCGGTGTTTGAATTCATGGCGACAATGATGGTGGTCAGCGTGTTCCTTTCCATCTCGCTGGGACAGGCGCGGCGCACCCATATCCGGGTGGAGGTTGTTGTCAACATGCTGCCGAGGTGGGCCCAGGTACTTGCAAACCTGATCCGGCACGGATTAAGCGCTGCTTTCTTTCTGGCAATTGCCTGGTTCGGCGTCGTCAGTGCATTGCACAGTTTCGGCGTGGGGGAATACACGCCGGGCAGTATAAATTTCCCGGTCTGGCCTGCCAGGGTCTTTCTGGCCGTCGGGGCGTCGCTGATGACGGTGCAATGCATATTCGATTTTCTAGGCGTCTTCTGGAGCTGGTTCGACGTCAGGCGTCATGATGGGTCAACATCGGCGCCGTCGAACGTTTCGTGATGGGGGAACGCTGACATGGATCCGTTGTGGATCGGGTACATTGGGGCCGGCCTTCTGTTCGTGTTTCTGGCACTGGGTATACCCGTTGGTGTTTCGATGGGGGTGATTGGCATAGGCGGCATGCTGATCGGCGCCGGCCAGGCCCTGACCTTCGGCCAATTACAAACATTGCCCTTTGCGGTGGTGAACAATTACGGCTTTGCGGTACTGCCGATGTTTGTCCTGATGGGTGTGCTGGCGGAAGTTGCCGGTCTGACAAGCCAGGTCTTCTACACCGCGGACCTGTGGCTGCGGCGGTTCCGCGGTGGTCTCTATCAGGCGGTCATTGTCGGCTCGGCGATGTTTGCGGCGATTTCCGGTTCGACGATCGTCAACGCTGTCGTGTTCACCCGCATCGCTTTTCCACACATGATGAAATACGGCTATTCCAAACGGCTGTCCATTGGCGCCATTGCAGGTGCCGGCAGTTTTGCCGCGATGATCCCACCGTCGATCACCATGGTGATCTACGCAATCATGACCGAACAGTCGGTTGGCCAGTTGCTGGTCGCCGGCGTTATTCCAGGCGTGCTCACGGCCGTTGTCTACCTGGCCGGTGTCTATGTGATGGTTCGATTTCGCCCGGCCCTTGCACCCCCCATCGTGGAGAAGGCGGACCCCATGGAGCGCTGGCGCTCGCTGGGTGATATTTTCCCCGTATCACTTCTCATGCTGCTGGTGCTGGGCGGCATCTATTCGGGACTGTTTCCACCTTCAGCGGCAGGCGCTGCCGGTGCCTTCGGTGCCTTCTGCATTGTTGTCTATCGCAAGAAAACACTCAGGTCATGGCTGATCCCATCGCTTCAGGACGCGGTGTCCATCAGTTGCATCATATTCGTGATCCTGATCGGTGGACTGCTATTGTCGCGGATGCTGGTCGTCGTTGGTGTCATCGACGATCTTGTTCTGCAGATCACCAGCATCGCAACGACACCGTTGGCGTTCATGATCATGGTGTCGGTTCTGTATGTCGTTCTCGGCTGTTTTCTCGATACCACCTCCATGATGGTGGTCACCCTGCCGTTTCTCTACCCGGTGGTTGTAGCGCTCGGAATTGATCCGATCTGGTTCGGCATCGTGCTGGTGAAACTGATCGAGATTTCGGTGGTGACGCCGCCGGTCGGCATCAACCTGTTTGCCGTGCTTGGCGCAGTGGGCAAGCAGGCCAACTTCAAGGATGTGTCACTGGGCGTCATTCCGTTCATTGTCCTGGACCTGGTCGTGCTCGGCCTGCTGATCGCCTATCCCGCGCTGGTTACCTGGCTGCCACAAAGGATGATTTCCGGATGACCAGCAGCAGTACCTCCAGCCGGATTGCCGGACATAGCCGCGATCATCCGGTGGTTCTGGGCGCGGGCGTCATGCCGTTCAACCGCTACCGGGATGGCAGCCACTGGCGCGATTGGGTGCGGCGCGCCGCACTCGATGCCATTCACGATGCAGAGATAGAGCTGAAAGACATCGGTTCCGTTGTCGTTGCAAGCGAGACCGATTTTTGCTCCCTGCAGGTCAATCCGGCTCCGGTCATTCTGGATGATCTGGGGTTGGTGGGCGTACCGGCAGTGCGTGTCGAGGCCGGCGACGCCACCTCCCCCGCCGCGCTGAGCACTGCCGTCCACCAGATCAGAGCGGGTGCTGCAACTTGTGTTCTTGTGGTCGGGTTCGATGCGGCGGCAGGGCATCTTCACGCCGAAGACGTACAGCTTGTCTATTCCCTGTC